>NZ_JBEZZF010000109.1:0-10610 GCF_040639055.1 Promicromonospora sp. NPDC023987
CTCGGGTGGGTAAGCCTTGGGCACAACAACATCCTTCCAGCACCGACCTCAGGCCGGTACAGATCAGATGTCAACCGTTCCTGGGGCAGTCCCCACCAGCCGAGTCGGACCGCCGATTTCTTCAAGCAGATCCTGTCGTGGAAGTCTTCGACCGACCTCAGCAGCTGGCGCATGGCCACAACGCTGTCGATCGGACCGTACGGCGTTAGCGGGCTGAGCGACCTGTCCACGCCGGTCTACCCGCCCGGCCTTCCCGCACATGTCGCCTACCACCTCGCCACCGACAACATCGACCACGTCGTCAGCGACGCCGAAGCGGCTGGTGCGGAGGTCCTGGTCGCACCGTTCGACGCCGGCGACGAAGGACGAGTGGCGACCCTCGTCGACCCGTTCGGTGCTCCGGTGTCCCTGGTACAACGCACCGGCGGTCGTAGCTGGTCGCACCCGACGGGCTCACTGGGCACGCCGGCATCCCTGCGACACACGAGTGACGCGCCGGCTGCTGCGCGCCGGTTCTACATGGACACGCTCCGGGTCAACGACCCGGCTGTCCACTTCGCCGACTTCGACCCAGCACTTCCCCCGGTCCCGGCTTCCATCCCGGGATGGACTGGGATCATCACCGTCCGCGCGGTGAGCGAAGTGGCCAAGGCGGTCGCGGCCTATGCCGGCGGTAGCGTCACCAGCTACGACGGCAGCCGGCCGCTCACGCTCTTGACCTCGCCCGACGGTGTGCGGATCGGTGTCGCGAGCCTGTAGCCACGGTCGACCCGTGCCTGCCTGGCAGACGGATCACATGAGCTCGAGTGCTCCCGTGAAGCGCCCAGAACAGACGAGCTCCGGCCCCCCTGGTGGGAGGCCGGAGCTCAATGTCTCACGCTTCTTGGTGCAGTCAGTGTCCGGCGCCGAGGTTGCCGGCGAGCCGCTCGTGCCGCGCTGCGGAGTCGTCATTCATGCCGATGATCGTCACGTTCTTGCCCTTGGCCTCGTACTTGGTCGTCACGGCGTCCAGCGACGCGACGGTCGAGGCGTCCCAGATGTGGGCCTTGGTCATGTCGATCACGATGTTCTTCGGGTCGCCCGCGTAGTCGAACTGGTAGACCAGGTCGTTGGACGAGGCGAAGAAGAGCTCACCCTCCACCGCGTACACCCGCTGGTCGTCAGCGTCCGATGCGTCCAGGCGCTTGACGGAGGTGAAGTGCGCGACCCGCTGAGCGAACAGCACCATCGCGACCAGCACGCCGACGATCACTCCGTAGGCCAGGTTGTGCGTCGCGACCGTGACAATGACGGTCGCGATCATGACGGTGGTCTCGGACTTGGGCATGCGCCGCAGGGTGGACAGGTGGATCGAGTGCCAGTCGAACGTGCCGACGGAGACCATGATCATCACGGCGACGAGCGCGGCCATGGGGATGATGGCGACCACGTCGCCGAGTCCGACGACCAGGATGAGCAGGAACACGCCGGCCAGGAACGTCGAGAGGCGGGTGCGTGCGCCGGAGGCCTTCACGTTGATCATGGTCTGGCCGATCATCGCGCAGCCGCCCATGCCGCCGAAGAACCCAGTGATGATGTTGGCACTGCCCTGGCCCCAGGCCTCGCGGGTCTTGTTCGAGTGCGTGTCGGTGACGTCGTCGACCAGCTTGGCGGTCAGCAGCGACTCCAGGATGCCGACCAGCGCCATCGCCAGCGCGTACGGCGCGATGATCTGCAGCGTCTCGAGGTTCAGCGGCACGTTCGGGAAGAACAGGCTGGGCAGCGACTCCGGCAGCGCGCCCTCGTCACCGACGGTCGGCACGTTGATCGCCGCGACCACGACGGCGACCGTCAGCAGCACGATGGCGACCAGCGGTGCCGGGACCACCCTGGTCCACCGGGGCAGCAGCACCATGATCACAATGCCGACGGCGACCAACGGGTAGACGATCCACGGCACCCCGGTCAGGTGCGGCACCTGGGACAGGAAGATGAGGATGGCGAGCGCGTTGACGAAGCCCACCATCACCGAACGCGGGATGAACCGCATGATCTTCGCGACGCCGAGCAGGCCGAGCACCACCTGGATCACACCGGCCAGGATCACGGTCGCGATGAAGTAGTCCAGGCCGTGCTCGCGGGCAACGGGTGCGATGACCAGCGCGATGGCGCCGGTCGCCGCGGAGATCATGGCCGGGCGCCCGCCGAGGAACGAGATCGACACCGCCATAGTGAAGCTCGCGAACAGGCCGATGCGCGGGTCGACGCCCGCGATGATCGAGAAGGCGATCGCCTCCGGGATCAGCGCCAGCGCGACGACCAGCCCGGCGAGGACCTCGGTGCGCAGTGTCTTGACGGAACTGAACGCGGCCCTGAACGAGCCGGAGGCTGTGGCCTCGGGGGCGCCGGTCACCGGGATGGGCGCCGGGGCGGGATCGGGCAGGTCAAGGGGTGTGTGTGACACGCAGTATTCCTTCGAGCTCTGGGACGCGCACGCCCCGAGGACCAAGGTCGCGAGACCCGGTCCGGGTGGACAGGACTGAGCACGCGACACTGCGTACGAAGAATGTGGATGGCGTCGGTCCTCCCGGAATGGGTAAGGAGGAGGACCGAGCCGTCGGCAACCCTACCCTGACGTTAGGGAAGAGTCGATTGGTCCGGGTGTGACGTAGGTCGCTCGGCAAGGTCCTCCAGGCGGTTCGGCTCAGGTGCGACAGCGGCCCAGACGGCGATCCCGAGTGGCACGACCGCGGTAGCCAGGAGCGCGGGACCGTAGCCGCCGGTGGCATCGAAGACTGCAGCGAATACCAGCGGCCCGACGGCGGAGGCGGCCACACCCGCGGACGACACCAGCCCGCGGATCGACCCGATGTGCCGGATGCCGAAGTAGTTCGGCAGGCCGGTGTTCTCCACGGCCCGGGCCACGTTCTGCGCCACACCGAGGCAGACGCCGAACCCGATCGCCGACCAGCCCGGCGCTACTACCGTGCCCCAGAGCAGCGCCCCGGCCAGCGCCAGCATGGAGGTGACCAGCAGGGCACGGCCACCGAACCGGTCCATGAGCCACCCTCCGCCCAGCGTGGCCACGAGGCCGGCGGCGGTCTGCGGCAGGAAGTTGGCCGCCGCTTCGGTGGCAGTGAGCCCGTTGGCGGTCAGCAGGCTGATCTGGTGGAACGCGATGGCCGTGCCGAGCATCGCCGACGCCGCCAGGGCGCTGGTCACCAGCCAGAAGTACGGCTGCCGGACGACCTGTGCCCGGGTGAGCCCTCGGACGGGGACGTGGACGGCCTCCGGGTCGGGAGTGGCGCCGTCAGGCATCTGCCCCAGGTCGGCCGGGCGGTCACGGATCGCGAACAGGGCCAGGGGCAGCACGATGCACCACACGGCCGCGCCTTCGATGAGCCAGGCGGTGCGCCAGCCGACGTCGGCGATGAGGCGTTCCACGATCAGGGGTGTCAGCGAGATGCCCATCGCGCCGAACGCGGCGGCCAGGCCACCGGCCAGGCCGCGGCGCTTCTCGAACCAGTGGGCGACGACGGTGGTGGCGGTCAGCGCCATCGCGCCCTGTCCGGCCATGCGGACGCCCACGAAACCGGCTGTGAGTCCGACGACTCCGCTGACCAGGGACATCGCCATGAGGATGCCGCCGAAGCCCAGGCCGATGCAGGCCATGACACGGCGAGTGCCGTACCGGTCGATGGCTCGCCCCACCCAGGGCAGGGCGAGCGCACCGGTGACGGTGCCGATCAGATACGAGGTGGAGATCATCGACCGGCTGATGCCCAGGTCGGCGATGAGCGGGTCGATGAACAGCGAGATGCCCGCGGTCTGGCCAGGGCCGGAGGCGGCCAGGGCGAGCGCGGCGTAGACGACGATGTGCCATCCGTAGAAGCCCTGCGGGGAGGTGGCGTGCGGGTGCTTCCATGACACGTGCGGGCCTGTTTCCTTCCGTCAGTCCCCGCCTGCGACCAGCGGGGTCAGGGCGACCTGGGGATGGGCGCGCTGGAAGGCTCTCACGTGCCAGATGTCGCGCCAGAGCGTGAGCACCGTGCCGTCACCTCGTCGCGCGACCTTGGTTCCAGGGTAGGCGGAGACGGTCGGCAGGTCGGGTGCGTCCACCAGGCGGGCCGTCGAGAGCTGCAGCGGTTCCAGGTGCAGGCTCGCGGAGAACTCGTGCTCCATGCGGTAGTCCGCCACCTCGAACTGCAGCGGCCCGACGCCGGCCAGGATCGGGCTGGCGTCACCGAGCTCGTCGGCGACCAGCACCTGGACCACGCCCTCCTGCTGAAGCTGAGCGATGCCCTTGCGAAACTGCTTGGAGCGGCCCGGGTCCTGCACGCGGGCCACGGCGAAGTGCTCGGGGGCGAACGTCGGCATCGGCGGGAACTGCACGGCCGGGCCGTCAGGGTGGTAGATGCTGTCACCCACCGCGAGCGTGCTCGCGTTGACGAGCCCGACGACGTCGCCGGGATAGGCGACCTCCAGGGTGGCGCGGTCCCGGCCGAAGACGCTCAGGGCGTACTTGGTCGCGAACGGCCGGCCGGTACGGGCGTGGGTGAGCACCATGCCACGTTCGAAGCGGCCGGAGCAGACGCGCACGAACGCGACGTGGTCGTGGTGGGCGGGGTCCATCCCGGCCTGCATCTTGAACACGAACCCGGAGAACGGCTGGGTGACCCCGCGCTCCCCATCGTCGACGTCGGGCCGCGCGCCCGGCGCGGGGGCGAGGTCGACGATGGTGTCCAGGAGCTGGCGCACGCCGATGTTGGCCAGGGCGGCCCCGAACAGCAGCGGGGTGCTGCGCCCTGCCAGGAAAAGGTCTCGGTCCACTGGGTCCAGCAGGGCGGCCGAGTCGACGGCTTCGGCATGGTCCAGGCCGAACTCCAGGCCGGCCTGCTCTGGAGCGAGGACCTCCTCCTCGGCCAGGTTCGCACCGCCAGGCGCCTTGCGGTAGGTGCGGACGGCGCCCGTCTCGACGTCGAGCAGACCGGTGAACCGCCCGGCCTCACCAAGGGGCCAGGTCAGCGGCGCCGGGGGCAGGTCGATGCGGTCGACCAGCTCGTCGCACAGCTCGAGCGCCTCGCGGCCCGGCCGGTCCCATTTGTTGACGAACGTGATGACCGGGACTCCACGCCGTCGGCAGACCTCGAACAGCTTGAGCGTCTGCGGCTCCAGGCCCTTGGCAGCGTCCAGCAGCATGACCGCGGCATCCACGGCCGTCAGCACCCGGTAGGTGTCCTCGGAGAAGTCGGCGTGCCCCGGGGTGTCCAGGAGGTTGATCACGACATCCCGGTAAGCGAACTGCAGCGCGGCGGAGGTGATCGAGATGCCGCGCTTCTGCTCCATCGCCAGCCAGTCCGACACGACACCTGCGCGGTTGCCCTTGCCGTGCACCGCCCCGGCCTGGTCGATCGCCCGGGCGTGCAGCGCGAGCGCCTCCGTCAAGGTCGACTTGCCGGCGTCAGGGTGAGAGATGACGGCGATGCTGCGGCGGCGTGCGGCCTCCGCGCGAACGGTGCCCGGCTCGGTGGCCAGCGCAGTCAACGGGTCCCGCCCGAGCGGACATCACCGGACCGGATTCCCCGCTGCTGCCGACGCACCTCCCTGCGCAGGCTGTCGGCGAACTCCTCGGCCATCGCGAGCTGGTCTCGCAGTGCCTCGCACCGTTCCTCGGCCGCCGACTCGAACATGCTCAGACGTTCCAGCGCAGCTCCGCGTGAGGCGCCGTCAGGCCTCTCGTCGCCCGATCCTGCGGCGTCAAGAGTGTCGAGCGCGTCGAGCAGGCTGCGCATCTCGTCCAGGGAGAACCCGAGCGGCTTCATCCGCTTGATCAGCTGCAGGCGCGCGATGTCCGACTCGGTGTACAGGCGGAACCCGCCCTGCGACCGTGCCGACGGTGTCACGAGGCCGACTTCCTCGTAGTAGCGGATCGTGCGCAACGACAGTCCGATGCGCTCGGCTACCTCGCCGATCTGCTTGTGCTGCAAGCCCACAGCCCCTCCTCGAATCGAAAGCCCTACTCTACCGCTACGGAAGATGCATGCAGTGCAGTTTGCTTGACGACGGCACCGGAACATTCACCGTACACTCACGTCCCGTGAGAGATGGGCCATCTTTGGCCCGGCCTACGACACGGGACGCGACATGCCACGCAACTTTCAGTGCCCCCGCTGCGGGGAGCCCGAGGAGATCACCGGAGCCCGCACCGATTCGGGAATCGTGCTCACCTGCGATTCCTGCGCCTACTCCTGGCCACGGGACGAGGTCCCGCACTGCGCGACCTGCGCGGGCGCGGACGTGCGGATCACCTATCGCAAGATCCTGGCCCTAGGCCGTGCATCGGTCACCTCCGAGGTGGGCAGGCAGGAGACCTTCGTGTGCGGCACCTGCGACGCCGAGGCGATCGCACGGTGGACCGACCACGGCCACTCGCTGCCCCCGGAGTACATCACCGCCGCTGTGGACGCCAACGCCGCCCACCACCGCTCCGGTGAAAGTCCCCCCGCAGCTGCCCAGGTAGGAGACGCCGGGCCGCCTGACGATCTCGAATCCGAGCGCGTCTTCCTGACCCAGGCCAAGAACGCTCTGGCCGCTATGCACGCCGAGGTGATCGGAACCGAGACGCCGCAGATCACCTCAGAAGACTCCGACGAGATCTACCAGAACACCGTCTACCGGCTCGCCCGCGAAAAGCGGGCAGGCCTGCTGACCGACGTCGCGGACATGCCGCTCTACTTCGGTCGCCTCGACCTCGGAACACATCCGGTCACGACGACACCGCCGCGTGAGCACCAGTATGTCGGCCGCCGACACGTCCGCGACGCCAGTGGCCGGCCGCTCGTGCTCGACTGGCGCGCGCCCGCCTCCCGGGCGTTCTACCAGGCGCGGCGCAGCGAACCTCAGGGTGTCGTGCGACGTCGCCGCTACGGGTTCGACGACCACGCCACTCTGACGGGGTTCGAGGACGAGCTGCTGGTCACCGCCGACGACACCGCGAACACGGTCGCTGGCGACGCCGCGGTGGACGCGCTCCTGGCCGCCGAGATCGAGCGCCCGCGCAGCGGCCCGATGCGCGACATCATCGCGACCATCCAGCCCGAGCAGGACGACCTGGTGCGCGCCCCGGAGACACCCAGCATCTGCGTGCAGGGAGCACCGGGCACCGGCAAGACCGCGGTAGGCCTGCACCGGCTCGCCTACCTGCTGTTCACCGAACGCGAGCGGCTGACCGGCAGTGTGCTCGTCGTCGGGCCGAACGACTCGTTCCTGCGGTACATCAGCCGGGTGCTGCCCGCCCTCGGTGAGGTCGACGTGCGGCAGACGACGGTCGGCGAGCTGGTCGGACGCCAGTGGACGGCCACGCGCGACGATGCCCCAGATGCGGCACGCCTCAAGGGCGACCCGCGCATGACCGACGTGCTGCGCCGGGCGGTGTGGGCCGCCGTCGGGCACACCTGGGCCGAGGTGACCTACGCGCCCGGTGGTGTGCGCTACCGACTCACCGAACAGGAGGTGGCCGCGGCAGCCGCGCAGATCGTGAACACCGGACGCCGCTACGACGTCGGGCGCAAGGCGCTGGCCCGGCGTCTGGCACACCTCCTGCTGGCCCAGATGGAGGCACAGGCCATCGTCACGGACGACCGCACCCTCGGCGCAGCGGCGCGGTCGCGCGAGGTCACCAGGGCTGTCGGCGCGGTCTGGCCGGTGCGGACACCCGCGTCCACCCTGCACGGCCTGCTGACCGACCCGGATACCCTCGCCCGAGCCGCCGACGGCATCCTCACGTCGCAGGAGCAGGACGTGCTGCTGGCGGACCGCCCCGGACCGTCGGCCCGAACAGCGCGGTGGAGCCCGGCCGACGTGGTGCTCCTGGACGAGCTGCAATTCGTCCTGCGACCCGAATCTCCGGTGATCCGGCACCTGGTGATCGACGAGGCCCAGAATCTCAGCGCCATGGAATGCCGCGCCCTGGCCCGACGGTGCGCCGGATCGTTCACCGTGCTGGGCGACGTCGCCCAAGCCACCGCGCCCGGCGCGATCGCCGACTGGGCCGAGCTGACCAAGCACCTCGGCGTGCCCGACGCGCGGGTCGAGGAGCTGGGCCGCGGATACCGCGTGCCACGCCAGGTGCTCGACCTGGCCTCCCGCCTGCTCCCCCGGATCGCACCCGACCTCGCACCGCCCGGATCGTTGCGCGACCTGCCCGGCTCACTGATTCTGAACCGCACAAGCGCGGACAGGCTCCCGTACGAGGTGGCCCGGGCATGCCGAGAGATGGCAGACGGTGGCGGGTCCGTGGCCGTGATCGCCGACGACGACGCGGCGGGCCCGCTCCGGGACGCGCTCGTTGTTGAAGGGATCGACGCGACCCTGCTCGGTGAGCCATCGGCCGATGCCGCCGGACCAGGCCCGTCGGACAGCAGCACGACGTATGCGGCGCCGGATGTCACGGTCGTCCCCGTCATGCTCGCCAAGGGGCTGGAGTTCGACGGCGTCGTGCTCGTCGAACCGGCCGACATCGCAGATGGGCACGACCGTGGCCTGCAGCGCCTCTATGTGGGGCTCACGCGCGCCGTCACCCGGCTCGAAGTGATCCACACCGGCGAGCTACCCGAGTTGTTGCGCGACAAACCGGTCGTGTCGGCCCCGCTCGCACAGAAGGTCTAGCCCGGAGCCCAACGAAAAGTGCTTGGATCGATGCCGAGCGGCTCGCCCGGACCGGACTCCTACCTGCTGACAGATCTGCACCTGACGCCCTACGGGGCACCGGCTGCTTCGCATGACCGACGCCGATCTGACGGCCGTCGTCGATTTGGACAACTGCGGGACAGGCCGAGGTCGAATGGGAGGTCGCCGGGGCGTGAGCCCGCCCAGGTGGCGATGATCCGACCTGAGGTGGATGGCACCCGCGTGCCGCTATGGCAGCCTCGGGCACATGCGTGCTTGGAGTCCGACTGTCCAGCGATGGCACGGCGTAGTCGACGGCAGCGAGCATCGCGTCGAGGCCACGGGTCGGGTGCGCCACCGATTCGTCTGGTTTGCGGACGGCGAACCGTTGGCGGTCCGGCGCAGGTGGCTTCCGCGCGCTCGCCTCGTCGCCCCCGTGGGCGAGCTCCGGTTGACGACCAATCGGGTATTCCTCCGGCGATCGGGTTCGAGGTCGCTCGACGCCGTCGAGTTCGAGCCCGAGAGCGGCTCGCCCGCTGCCCGGCGGCGCGACGAGATCATCAACCGGCCGATCTGGTTCGCAACGCGAGAACTGCTCATCGCGGTCGCCGTCGTCGTGCTGCCGATCGCACTGGTCGCCCTGGTCGTCCGTCTTCTCGGGATGCTCCGAGATGCCGGGGTGTGGCTCCCGCAGCCTCCCTCGATCCCGTTCGCGGACTTCGATCTGACCGATCTTGGCGCGCCCTCATGGTTCCAGGACCTGCTCGACAGCTCTGACTACGTCCTGCCGGTCGTGATCGCGCTGGGCATCATCTGGCTTGAGCTTCGCCGTAGGCGGCACCTGCTGGAGATTATCGAGCAACGAGAGGGCACGGACCCTCAATGAGTGCAGGTCGATGCCTGTCCCACTGCGCGGTGCCTGGGGCGACGACAGCCCGCCTTCAGAGCTCGACCGGGACGTCCGGGAGGTAGCTCCACAGGTCGCGCATCGTCGCGTACGAACGGTCCGGCAATCGTTCCAGAGCCGTGATGAGTTCCGGCGAGGCGCCGCCGGCGACCGCGGCCGCCAAGATGTCGGAACGGTCAGCTCCCGCTGGGCCGAAGGCATCGGCGACCAGGTCGGCAATCTGGATTCGAGCGACGTTACCCACTCTGTCTCCTCACACGAGTTCGATCGTGCGCAACTCTACCGTAACGTGAAGGTAGGCCGGGCCGCGGGATCGCGGGTACCGGGTTCTTCGCTGGTGCGCTGAATACAAACCTGCCCCGACGTTAGGGTAAGGTCGCGGATGGCTCGGCCCCCAGACTTCCCGTTTCCAGGGGGCCGACGCCACTCACCCCCAATCCGGCGTCGCCGCCCAGAAGGACTTCATGCGCACTGCAGCCCGAGACCTCGCCAGCCCTCCAGCACTGACCGCCGGAGCGCTGCGCATCACCCCGCTCGGCGGCATCGGCGAGATCGGCCGCAACATGACGGTCTTCGAGCACGACGGCAAGCTGCTCGTCGTCGACTGCGGGGTCCTCTTCCCCGAGGACACCCAGCCAGGGATCGACGTCATCCTGCCCGACTTCACGAGCATCGAGTCTCGCCTCGACGACATCGAGGCGATCGTGCTCACGCACGGGCACGAGGACCACATCGGCGGCGTGCCGTACCTGCTCAAGCAGCGGCCGGACATCCCGGTGGTGGGGTCTGAGCTGACGCTGGCGTTCGTGTCCGCCAAGCTGACCGAGCACCGCATCAAGCCGGTCCTCAAGCGGGTCGAGGCCGAAGACCGGTACACGGCGGGCCCGTTCTCGCTGGAGTTCATCGCCGTCAACCACTCGATCCCCGACGGCCTCGCCGTCGTGATCCGGACGGCCGCGGGGACGGTGCTGCACACGGGCGACTTCCGGATGGACCAGTTCCCGCTCGACGGGCGCCTGACGGACCTGCGCGCCTTCGGCCGCCTGGGTGACGAGGG
>NZ_JBEZZF010000110.1:0-10563 GCF_040639055.1 Promicromonospora sp. NPDC023987
CGGGGTCCTGGAGTCTTGTTCACTGCCACCGGGCCGAGGTTACGCTCCGCCACTGACGTTGAGACCTGCCACGCTCATCGCTGATCTGGATCAGATCGGCGAAGTGACCGCAGCCATGCTCTCGCTGCTCCGCCGAAGGGTTCTGCATCCATCTGCACGAGAGGCAGCAACGATTGTGCGACCTCGGTTGCGGTCGCTACCTGGCTGTCGGTGAGGTGCCCGGACAGAGCCAGCTCGTCGAACTCGTCCTGATCGACGATGCCGGCGAACGCCTCGGAGCCCAGCGAGTTGCCGACCTCACGCACCAGTACGGCGACGGCCTCACCGAACCAGCCGTCGTCTACGTCGTGCCTTCTGCCGGACTCGCATGATTCTCAACGGGCCTTGAGCGTCGGTGAGGCGAGCGTCCTCAGAGTCGTGACGACCTACCAGTTGCTACCCTCCTTGCGCGAGAGCGGGTCGTTACCCCAAGCGGGATCCTCATCGGGAAAGCCGCTCGGTGGTTCTCGTCCGTCGTACTCCCACTGATCCGGTGGCGGCCCAGCTGCTCCGATGGCGAAGCACCAGCCACTGACCGTACGGCGCCAGGCGTACCAAGCCTGGCCGTCTTCACGGATCTTCATTGTGATCCCGTGCTCGGCGGGTAGGCCGTGACGGTCCTGCTCGTCGTCCAGGAACGCAAGGACTCGCTTCCGGTAGCGCCCACCCTGGTTGATGTACCAGCCCCGCTGCCACGTTGCGAGCTTCTGCAAGGCCTCCGTGGTCTCCTTGAACTCTCGCCGATCAAGCGGTCGGCCGCGTTCGTCAGTCCCGTCAACGCCGGCGTAGCGCTTCAAGCGCTCCTGCTCATCGGCGGCTGCTTGTTCCTTGGCCTTCGCCCGCTTCTTGCGGTCCCTCTCAGCCTGGCGGAATTTCGATAGAACTTCCCATCCGGTCTTAAAACTTGGAGCTTCGGCGATCTGCTTACCCCAGTAGATGTCGAAGCGGCGGACTGTCCTGCTACGAATGTTGAGCCTGACCACGAGTAGAGCCTTGGCGCGAACTCGACTCCAGCGGGTGCCGTGGTTATCAAACTCGATCCATCCGAAAGCCAGCTCGTAGTTCGAATAGAGGGCGAGCAAATAGATGAATGGCAGAAGGCCGATCGTCATCCAGATGGGTAGCGCCAGTTCGAGGAGGATGGCCTGGCCGTCGAGGTCGTTCCATCTCACGATGATCTGCTGGATGTTGAAGGCGAGGAGCCCGAGGCCGATCGTGGCGAGGACGCCCTCAGCCAAGAGTTTCGCCGGCCTGTGCTCGGCCGTGCGCGCGGCTAAAGCCCCCACGATGGCGACCACAGCAACGAACGGTTGGAGTAGCAGTTCTGCGACGAGAGGCAGGACGAACAGGTTGGTCAGAAACTCCAGAAACACCGAGATCCCTACGACCGCCGCGATTCGATTCCGGAAGTAGCGTCGATCCTTCGTGACGTCGCTGACGTTCAAGAATAGGACGAACCCGGTCACCAAGAACCAGACGATCGTCTCCTTGAGTAGGTCCCAGCTCCACAGAGACACGAGCGATCCCAACCACGCCTCGAACGCGACGTAGCCGACCAAGATGCCAACGAGCACCAAAATCCGCAAGTTTGCGAACACCAGGATGATGTCCCGCAGTCCCGAGCGTGCGCTCTTGATCGACAAGACCACGACGAGAAGCGCAGCGAGCAAGATGAGCGTCGCCCATTCACGATTGTCGAGCACTGAAACCGTTCCTTAGCTGTGTCGTTTCATATGTCAACAGAGCGCTCCCACTATTACCAAGTATGCAGCGTGTCGGGGTCGGCGGTCACCATGTGCGCGAATTTGAAGTGCGCACACCCATGTCATTGCCGAATTGACCTCTAAGATCAAGGGCGCGGCTCCGCCGCGCCGCGCGGGGCCCCGCGATGGGGCCCCGCGCTATGGGCCGCAAGCGGCCCTCCGCGCACCCCACCGCACCCCACGCGCTACCGGTCGCTCCCACCTGACCATGTGAAAGTTCGTCCCGGGATCGGCCATTCGATGTCCGAGATAGAGACGCCGCGCCCGTCGTCGCCAGCCCGAGCCGTCTCGAACGCGGGCGAGGGCTCCAAAGCGTCGAACAGGCCCTCCTCTGAAATCAGGCCGGCTCCTGCATTCGCGCCGAACTCTCGGCTTCGCTCGTCCGGCATTTGGTACCGCTCAAGCAGCTCGCCATCGTCCGGATGGAGGTAGATGCGCTGGCGGGCGCTTGTCAGGACGCTCTGATTGATTGAGTCAGCAAGTTTGGTGGAGCCCGGGATCTGCATATCTGGCATCGCGGTACCCAGTGACGTAGTCGTTGGCCTAGAAATCACCAGGGCAACGTGCCGGCTAAGCGGGATAGCGAACCCAGCCGCGGTTGCGAGGCCGATGCCATCCCACCGTTCAGCCTCAGGATCGGGCAGCAGGGCAACCGGATGATCGCAAGTCAACAACGACTTTCGAGTAAACCGATCGATCGACCACTGCATATCAGTGAACATGCGAGTCGTGCCCGGAAGTAGTTCGGCAATCTGCTGGATGTGCTGGCGAGAATCGGCCTGGATCTTCGGCCCGCCGGGCTGTGTAAGTTCCTGCCACTCCGCATCCAGCCGATCCTCCCCAACGTCGACACCCTCACGTTCTTCGATCAGCTTCCTCAGACGCGCCTTGCCTGATGTGCCTATAACCAGCCGATACATGAGGGCCTGCACCTCAACCTGACCGTTGCGAATTCCCTCGGTTCGAAGATGTTGGAGGGCAACCCACACCGCTAGGCTCTCTTTGGCTTCAGGAGTGATTGGCCAGACTCCAGCCAGTATCGCCTTTAGTGCTGTGGCGGCTGGCGCCTCAATCTCGGCGAATCGTCTTTCAAAGTAGTCCGACGTTTGACCGGGTGCTACCTCTACGGAGTAGAAGTCTTTTATGACACTCGCATCGTTAATGGACGACTTGTAGCTCCGACCGTCTTTTAGTCGGTGCTGCTGTATTTGCCCTTCGTCAGAAGAAAATCCCTTAAGGTAAAACCTCGAAACCGTATGTTGCCTGCGCACCTGTTTTGCCATGTGCCAACGATAGGCAGTCTGGGATCGGGTGCGAAGGATGAAGTTCGGAACCCATGGGGGCGCTTTCGGATTCTTGGCTGGTCGGGGTCAGCGCCCGTAGATCGCGGACGGTCACGGCGGCCGGCGCCCGTAGCCGGCTATGTCGAGCAGCCGCCTAACAACCGCCCGCAAGAGGCCGGCGATCCAGACCATCCGACGTCGGAGCACGAGTCCGGGGGAGCGATGGGTGAGTCAGCTCACCAGTGGAACGACGTCCAGCTCTCGGAGGATCTTCATCGACGAGGCACCACGTCAAGGCCGCTCCGCGTCACTGCGTGATGGCGCAAACGCCAGCCTTGACCCGGCACCACGACGACGAAGAACGTGGCAGGGAGCCGAACGACGCCCCACCCCGAACGCGCCAGGATGCCTCCGTTTTCGCTCCGGTTTGCAGTCGGCATCCGTGCCAACGCATCCAAGCCGGTCGAGGCGCGACAAGAGCGTCTGCGCAGGTCAGCTGGGTTGTGTGGTTCCACGTGCAACGCCATACAAGTGCCCTCTCCAACCCCACCGCTACCGCACCACCGATACCGCACTCCGGACCGAACGAAACGGCCCTGACCAGCATCTTTGCCGGTCGGGGGCGATCGTCGTTCCCCGAGATTCATCACTTTCCCATGGCATTCGACTCGGGAGAGTCGCTGTCGGCTTGGTTGACCAGCAGGTCCAGGACCACCCGAACGTCGGGCGCAATGTGCGGCCGCTTGACGTAGTGCCGCAGCGTCGTCGCCTCCGTCGAGTGACCGAGCTGTGCCGCCGCTATACGGGTTCACAAGTGTCATGAAATCTGCCATGATATATGCCATGAGCGAGACAACGACCATCACCATTGCACGCGCCACGAGGCAGCGGCTCGCCCACGTCAAGTTCAACGGCAAGCCGCTCAAGACGGCGGACGAGACCGTGGCCGCTCTCATCGAGGAGCACGAGCGCCGCCAGTTCTGGGAAGCGATGGACGCCATCGATCCTGACGAGTACGAGGCCCAGACCCGCGAAGAGGGTGCATGGCCGACCGAGGGCGAGTATGCCGCCGAGGAGCAGATGATCCGTGGTCAGGAGACCACCGCGTGATCGTTCAGCGCGGTGATGTCATCTGGCTGTCCATGGACCCCACCGTCGGCCGCGAGCAGGCGAAGCATCGGCCGCATCTGGTCCTGTCGAATGCCCGTCAGCATCGGTCTATGCGACTGGCGATCGTGGTCCCGCTGACCGGCACCGACAAGCCTTGGCCGACCCGCGTTGAGGTGGCGCCGAAGTCCTACGCGATCTGCGAGCAGCCCCGCACCGTCTCCCTGGAACGCGTCACCCGACACGACCCGACAGGGCACGACACGACCGCCGTCGCCGCCATCATCCACACCCTGATCGACCCTTCCTAGCTCGGGCTGTCGACGCGTCACCGCCTCGCGGTGATGGCCGGAATCCATGATTTACTCATCACTTTCAGATCGGGCACCGACCAACGAGGGCCGACGCCATACACCCGTTGTCGGGTGAACATGCAGACCAACGGGGTTGTGCTCCAACTGCACCTCACGTGGAACAAACCGTTGTGCTGAGCTCACCGCTACCGCATCCCGAGTGACATCGAGCCCCTGGACAGCCCAAGTGCTGCCCAGGGGCTCGATTGTTGGAACAGGCTCCCGCCGAACCGCCTCCGGGGGGCCGTCGGCCTGTGCCCGTTGAACGGGCTGATCGATGACGATCTGGAGCTCCAGGGGCGATGGTCGCCACCATCGAACATGGTGAGGGCTTGTGTGAGCCCCGCACCCGTAGGTGGCCAGGCGTCGACGCCGACGAGTTCGGGGACGTCCTCACGCGTGGCGCGAACCCTTGCCTGAGCCTACGATTGTGTGCCACATTGGGTCCTATGTAACACAGCGAGGTGCCGTGCCGAGGTTCGTCATATGGAATGTAGCGTTCGACGAGCGAAACAGACATGCCACCAACCGCGCGACCGAGGCGCAGATCCGGAGCGTGTTGTCCGGCACGATCGAGGCGGCGCGCAACAGGAAAGGGCGATCTGCTGCCTACCTCTACCGGGGCATCGCCGACGACGGGTCGCACTGGACCGTTGCGTTCAACTACGACCCTGCCACGCATACCGCCAGACCAATTACAGCGTTCTAGCAGTGAGAGGAGAACGTCATGAGCTCGACGCCACGCGACCCTTCAACGCTGACCGATGCTGACCTGCCAACGATGACTGAAGAGGAAGAGGCGCTCTACTACGAGGCGAACGCCCATCGCCTGAACGAGATCTTTGACGAGGATGCAAAGGTCGAGTTCGAAGTGCCCGAGGACGCTACGACGACGATCACCGTTCGTCTGAAGCGGAGCGAGCTCGATGTCCTCTCGCATGCGGCGGAGTTGCGCGACCTCAAGCTCTCGACATTCGTCCGTGAGTCCGCGATGTTGGTTGCTCGTTCCCCTCAGGCAACTGCACTCCCGGGTGACGCCGCCACGGTGAACCGGAAGCTGGCGGCCGTCAAGAAGCAGATCCTGGACCTGGAAGGACTCATCGCGTCCAAGCCGGTGCCGAGCAAGAACAAGCGGACCAGCGCTGGTACAGGGAAGCCTCGGATCGCCGACCCCGAGGCCGCGAGTGGCCAACCGGGAGCGCGCAAGTCTGCGTGAAGCTCTATTCCCGCACCTGCCGTCGGGGCCGATGGCGGTCTACGCGGGAGCGGCCGCGCGCCGCCGGCCAGGTAGGGTCCCGCGCATGGCGCGACTCCCTCAGCCCCGGTCCGACCTCGCCCGACCGCGGAAGCTCGAGCCCGACGACGTGGTCGCGCTCGTCTCGCCGGCCAGCTGGAGCGATGAGTCGTGGGTGGCGGAGAGTGTCGCGACCATCGAGTCCTGGGGTTTCCGGGCGCGTGTCGGGCGCCACGCCACCAACCGGCTCGGGTATCTGGCCGGTGGCGACCGTGAGCGCGCCGCAGACCTCGACGCCGCGATCCAGGACCCGGAGGTCAGGGCCATCCTGTGCCTGCGAGGCGGCTGTGGCAGCCTCCGACTGCTCGGAGACGTCGACACTGACGCCCTCCGGTCGGACCCCAAGCCGCTCATCGGGTTCAGCGACATCACCGCACTGCACCAGGTGTGGCACCGGGCCGGTGTTCCGTCGGTGCACGGCGCCGTCGCTGGGACTCGCATGGACACCGTTCGGCAGCTGCTGGTCGGGGAGCGCGGGGAACCGGTGTGGTGCGACCGCAGCCAGTTCGGTGCGGATCTCACCACCACCGGCACAGCTTCCGGACCGTTGTTCGGCGGCAACCTCGACATGCTGGCCCGCACCGTCGGCGTCGTCGACAACGACCTCGAGGGTCATGTCCTGCTGCTGGAGACTCACCGCGAGGTCGGGCTCGGGATGGTCGACCGCGCAGTGACCCAGCTGCTGCTGTCGGGCGCGCTCGCGGGGGTGTCAGGGGTTGCGGTGGGTGCGCTGGAGGGGTTCGAGGACTACCAGGACCGGGACTGGACCGTCCTGGACGTGCTGCACGAGCGACTGGGCTCGCTTGGGGTGCCGATCCTCGCCGGGCTGCCGCTCGGCCACCTCGAGAGCCCGATATCGGTCCCGCTCGGGGTCGAGTGCGTGCTCGACGCGGACGCGGGGACGTTGACCGTTGCTCCGCTGACTGCCTGACCCGGCCCACCGTTCTGGGTAGGCCGCGCTGTCCCGGCGCAGCTCGACCGTGAAGCCACGCAGGGCGTCGGGCCGGCGGGCCGAGTCAGATCCGTACTCGTACCGGATTTCTTCCTGATCGAGGGGAAGCGTCGCAAACGGCACGTATGCGGGCACACGACAAGCGTAGGCCGGGTGCCGTCGGCGGGTGGAAAACCCGGGTGACCTGCGTAGATGCCTTGCGCCCGCACCCGGTCATGGGCTGGACTTGGGCTGCGCCCACCGGCGCTTGCTCCTGTGTCACTGATTGAGCACCACACCCATGCCGGCAGCTCAGAAGGAGAACCGATGACGGAGAACGAGGCCCTGCGCGCGGAACGATTCGCAGCGGGCCAGGCGGTCCTGGACACCGTGCACGGAGACGCCGGACACGGAGTCATCGACTCCCTCGCCGACATCGCCCCCGAGCTCGGGCACCAGATCGTCGCGTGGGGTTACGGGGACATCTACTCCCGCCCCGGGCTGGAACCCCAGCAGCGTCAGCTCGTGACCCTCGGCATGCTCACCGCGCTCGGCGGATGCGAGCCGCAGCTCGAGGTGCACGTCGACGCATCCCTCAACGTGGGCCTGACCCCGCAGCAGATCATCGAGACGTTCCTGCAGAGCGCCGTCTACTGCGGGATCCCGCGGGCGTTGAACGCCGTGGCGATCGCCCGGAAGGTGTTCGCCGAACGTGGGCTGCTGCCGCTGACCTGACACGCGCCCTGGCTCCGCCGATCCGGAGTCAGGGCCGTGGGAGGGTCGCTGCGTCGCGGTGCTCGACCAGGTCCGACCGCTCCCGCCGGATCCGGTCGACGCCCCAGGCCCCGAGCGGCGCCAGAGCGGCGTTGAGCGTGCGGCCATGCTCCGTGAGCGAGTACTCGACGCGCGGCGGCACCTCGGCGTGCACCTGGCGGTGCACGAGACCGTCCGCCTCCAGCTCGCGAAGGTGCTGGGTCAGCATCTTCTCGCTGACGCCGGGCAGCCCGCGCCGCAGCTCCGCGAACCGGCGCACACCGTGCTCGTCGAGCTCCCAGAGGATCAGGCCCTTCCACTTGCCGCTGACGACGTCGAGCGCGGCGTCGATGCCGCAGATGTAGGGGCCGTTGCGGGGCGCCTTCGTCATGCTGCTCCTCCCACGTACCAATTGGTAAGTACCCCAGTAATTAGTGGGTACTTCCATGATCGTACGTCGCTCGCCGAGCATGGGTGGGTACCCACCGACCGAGGAGATCTTGATGACTCACCCCGAGGGCACCGGTGTCACGGTGCTCGGACTGGGCGCGATGGGCAGCGCCCTCGCCACCACCCTGCTCGACGCCGGTCACGCCGTGACCGTCTGGAACCGGACCCCGTCCCGTGCCGCCGACCTGAGCGCACGGGGCGCCGAGGCGGCGTCGACCATCGATGCCGCAGTGGCGGCCCAACCCCTGATCGTCGCCTGCCTCCTGGACCACGCGTCCGTGCACGAGGCCCTCGACCCGGTCATCGCCGGGATGCGGGGGAGTGCGCTGGTGAACCTGACGACCACCACACCGAACGAGGCGCGCGAGCTGGCCTCGTGGGCGGCAGAACATGGTGTCAGCTACCTCGACGGCGCGATCATGGCCACCCCGCCGATGATCGGCACGTCCGAGGCGTCGATCCTGTATAGCGGCTCACCGGAGGTGTTCGACGCCGTCCGGCCGGTGCTCGACCGTTGGGCGACGAGCACCTACGACGGCGAGAACAGCGGCCTGGCTTCGCTCTTCGACCTGGCGATGCTCTCGGGCATGTACACGATGTTCGCGGGGTTCCTCCACGGCGCGGCGATGGCCGGCTCCGCGGGGATGAGCGCCACCGATTTCGCGGCACGCGCCACGCCGTTCCTCAGCGCGATGACCGCCGGGTTCGCGCTCGACGCCGCGGTGATCGACGGCGGCGACTACACCGTTCCCGGGCAGCAGAGCCTCGAGTTCTCCGACCTCGGCCACCTCGTGCGCGCGAGCGAGGAGCAGGGCGTACACCCCGCGCCCATCGCCGCCGTGCAGGAGCTGATCAGCAAGCAGATCGCCGACGGGCACGGGGCCGAGGGCTTCGCCCGGCTCTACGAGAGTCTGCGCGCGGACCGCACCGAACGCACCGACCAAGTGGAGACCCTCCGATGAGCGCACCCGTCACCCTCATCGGCCTCGGCCCGATGGGCCAGGCCATGGTCCACTCCCTGCTGCGCGAGGGCCACCCGGTCACCGTCTGGAACCGGACGCCCAGCCGAGCCGCCGACGTCGTCGCGGCCGGTGCGGCACTTGCCGCCACGCCCGCCGAGGCGCTCGCGGCGAGCAAGCTCGTGATCCTGAGCCTCACCGACTACCAGGCGATGTACGACATCCTCGGACCCGTCACGGAGGCGCTCGCCGGACGCACGCTCGTGAACCTCAGCTCGGACTCCCCGGACCGCACCAGGGCCGGCGCCGCATGGGCCGAGGCGCACGGCGCGCGCTTCCTGACCGGCGGCGTCATGACGCCCGCGCCGATGGTTGGCACGGAGGCCGCGTACGTCTACTACAGCGGCCCGGCGGAGCTGCTGGAGTCCGCCTGGGACGCGTTGGCGGCGATCGGCACGCCGCAGCATCTCGGCGAGGATCCTGGGCTGGCGCAGCTCATGTACCAGGCCAACCTCGACGTGTTCCTCACCTCGCTGGCGTCGCTCCTGCATGCCACCGCCCTGCTGGAGTCGGGCGGGATCAGCGCCACGAGCGCGATGCCGGAGCTGATGCGGACATTGGCCGGGATCTCCGAGATGCTCGAGGTGGGCGGGAACCCCGGTGTGGAGATCGAGGTGGGCGAGCACCCGGGCCACCTCAGCACGGTCACCATGATGGGCGCGACCGCCGACCACGTCGTCGCCGCCAGCGATGCTGCCGGCGTGGACAGTGGCCTGCCCGCCGCAGTCCAGGCGTACTACACCTGGGCACGTGACCACGGCCACGGCGGCGACAACTGGACCCGGATCATCGACGCCATGCGGCCGGGGGAAGGGTCCGGCGCCACGCCCGCGGCCTGAGGCTGGAATCGGGGGCCCGCGCGGCGGCTCCGGCGCGCGGCAGCTCCGGCGGGGTGGGTTCGTCGCTGCGGCTCCGGCGCAGCGGGCCCGCGGCGCGGCTCCCGGACAGGCCTGGTCAGCCCCTGCCGATCCGACGGCGGGGGTCCAGGCCGGAGTCGGCGAGGCTCGTAACCATGCCACCGGGCGCGAAAGCCCGTTCCGCCCGCAGGTCGTGCACGACGGCCCGGAGCAGGCCGGGGAGAAAGTCCCGACCTCTGCGCACGCACCAGGGGAGTCCGGCCTTGAAGAGCCAGACCAGCCGCTCCCACGCCGACGGCGGGTCGGGCGCGGCAGGGAGCCGGGCGGCGAGGCCGTCGACCCGCGCCGCGTCGTCCGTCCCCGCCGCGCCCCCGGCAGGCGAGAACGGGGTTGTGTCCGTGGCAGAGGGCGTCACGGACACAACCCCGTTCTCGAGGCCCGGAGACAGCCGAGCGAGGGTGCTCGCAGCGGCCAGCGCCAGGCCGCGGTGCCCGGCCGGTGACGGGTGCACGCGGTCGATGTGCCAGGCCTTGGCGCCAGCAGGGGCGATCGCTTGCGCGGCGTCCACCACGACCACTCGCCCGGGCGCCGAGATCGGTCCTTCGCTCCAGCGCTGCATCGAAGTCGGTCCCTTGCACCGAGATCGGTCCATCGATGGACCGATCGCGGGGGACGGGGACCACATGGCCCCCCGGGGCGGGGGACACAACCACA
>NZ_JBEZZF010000111.1:0-10438 GCF_040639055.1 Promicromonospora sp. NPDC023987
AACTCACTCTATTTCTAAATCTTTTTTTCGTAAATTTGTCAGGTGGTCGGTACCCCGGGGTGCCGACCACCTGACTATTTACCGACTACACGCGCCCGCGGCCCCGACGCGCCCGCGGCCCCGCTAGGCGGCCGCGAGCCCGCAGCTCAGCGCGCCCGCCGCTCCAGCCTGTCCAGGTCCAGCAGCACAACAGCGCGACCCTCGCGGCGGACCCATCCACGGGTCGCGAAGTCGGCCAGCGCCTTGTTCACCGTCTCGCGCGAGGCGCCGACGAGCTGCGCCAGCTCTTCCTGCGTGAGGTCGTGCGCCACGCGGATGCCGTCGTCGTTGGGCTCGCCGAACCGGGTCGACAGGTCCAGCAGAGCCTTGGCCACGCGGCCAGGGACGTCCGAGAACACGAGGTCCGCGAGCGTCTCGTTGGTTCGACGGAGGCGCCGCGCGAGCGCGCCGAGGAGCTGGGTGGCGACACCGGGGTGGTCGGCGATCCAGCGCACGAGCGAGTCGTGCCGCAGCTCGTAGACCACGGAGTCCGACACGGACGACGCCGAAGCGGTGCGGGGGCCCGGGTCGAACAGGGAGAGCTCACCGAACATCTCGCCCGGGCCCAGGATCGACAGCAGGTTCTCGCGGCCATCGCTCGACCGGCGACCCAGCTTGATCTTGCCCTGCGCGATGACGTAGAGCCGGTCGCCCGGCTCGCCCTCGCGGAAGAGCACGTCACCCCGGACCAGCTCCACGGGCACCATGGACTCGAAGAGCGCGCGGGTCTCTTCGCCTTCCATGTCCGCGAAGAGGGGGGCAGAGAGTACGACTTCGTCGTCCACCAGTGGTGTCCTCACGTGTCGGGGACTTTCGTCCATCAGTCTTTTCCACCTCTCAGTCTGCCTCAATGTCACGAGATTGCCGGGTTATCGGGGTCTCTCGTGGCGTCCGCGTGGCGTGCAGCCCACCGCGATCGTCCGCCTCAGGCGGGATGTCGGCTTTGCTCGGTGCGAAGGAGGACGCCCGTCCATAAATCCTAGGGGGTGTCACCTGGGGGTTTGGAACGGGCGTCCGACGTACCCCTCAGGGGACCTCGCGCTGCTCCGGCCCCACGTACTCGCAGACCGGCCGGATCAGCGCGTTCGCGGCGCGCTGCTCCATGATGTGCGCGGTCCAGCCCGTGATGCGGGAGGCCACGAACAGCGGCGTGAAGATGTTCGTGTCGAACCCGATCAGGTGGTAGGCCGGGCCCGCCGGGTAGTCGAGGTTCGGCTTGATGTTCTTGGCCGCGCCCATGGCGTTCTCGAGGGTGTCGTACAGGTCGAGCACCTCGGTCTGGCCGTAGTGCTCCGCGAGGTCGCCGAGCACCGCCCGCATGGTCGGCACCCGCGAGTCGCCGTTCTTGTAGACCCGGTGGCCGAACCCCATGATCTTCTTCTTGCTCGTGAGCGCGTCCTCGAGCCAGGCCTCTGCCTTGTCGGCCGAGCCGAT
This sequence comes from Promicromonospora sp. NPDC023987, assembly GCF_040639055.1. Classification (NCBI taxonomy): domain Bacteria; kingdom Bacillati; phylum Actinomycetota; class Actinomycetes; order Micrococcales; family Promicromonosporaceae; genus Promicromonospora; species Promicromonospora sp. NPDC023987. The sequence continues at coordinate 1,474 of NZ_JBEZZF010000111.1, forward strand.
CTCCTCGAATGTCGCCTGCACCGCCTCGTTGGCGCCGCCGTGCAGCGCGCCCTTGAGCGCGCCGATGGCGCCCGTCACCGCAGAGTGCAGGTCGGCGAGCGTCGAGGTGATGACGCGCGCGGTGAACGTCGACGCGTTGAACGAGTGCTCCGCGTACAGCACCATCGAGGCCTCGAAGGCCTGCACGACGGCGGGCTCCGCCTCCTCGCCGAACGTCATCCACAGGAAGTTCGCGGAGTAGCCGAGGTCCTCGCGCGGGTGCACTACCTCCTGGCCGCGGCGCCGGCGCTGGTCCAGCGCGACGACGGCGGGCAGGACCGCCCACAGGCGCAGCGACTTGGCGAGCTCCGCCTCGACCGAGGAGTCCTCGGCCTGCGGGTCGTGGGCACCCAGGATCGAGACCGCGGTGCGGCACACGTCCATGGGGTGGCAGTCCGTGGGCAGCTCGAGGATCGCGTCGCGGACGTTGTCCGGCAGCTCGCGGTGCACGCGCTCGGCCGCCGTCTGCTCGGTGAGCTGTGCGGGCGTCGGCAGCTCGCCGTGCCACAGCAGGTAGGCGACCTCCTCGAAGGTCTTCTTTGCCGCCAGCTCCTGCACCGGGTAGCCCCGGTACAGCAGCGAGTTGGTCTCGGGGTTGACCTTCGAGATCGCCGACGTGTCAGCGACGACGCCGGCCAGACCCTTGCGGATCTCCGTGGTCTCGGGCATGCGCACTCCTTCGTGTCCCGGCATTCAGTGTCAGGGCTTGTAGGTGAAGACGTTCGAGTCGAAGTGGTTGTAGGCCGCGTAGTCGGTGAGCTCGTAGAGCCGTGCGCGGGTCTGCATCTCGGGAACCAGGGCATCCTGGGTGCCCGACGCCGAGATGTGGTCCAGCGCCCGTTCGGCGGCACCCATCGCGATGCGCAGCAGGGTGACGGGGTAGATGACGAGCTGCGCACCGGCGTCGTGCAGCTGCTTCGCGGTGAAGAGCTCGGACTTGCCGAACTCGGTCATGTTGGCGAGCACGGGGACGTCGAGAGCCGCTGCGACCGCCTCGAACTCCGAGAGGTCCTGCATCGCCTCGGGGAAGATCGCGTCCGCTCCGGCGTCGGCCAGGGCCTTGGCGCGGTCGATCGCGAGCTTCAGGCCCCGGTCGCCCGGCTCCGTGCCGCGCACGTCGGTGCGCGCCATGATCAGGAAGTCCGGGTCGCGGCGGCCGTCGACGGCTGCCCGGACGCGGCGGACGGCGTCGCCGAGCTCGACGACCTCCTTGCCGTCCAGGTGGCCGCACCGCTTGGGATTGACCTGGTCCTCGATGTGGATGCCGGCCACGCCGGCGTCCTCCATGGTCTGGACCGTGCGGGCCACGTTCATCGGCTCGCCGAAGCCGGTGTCGGCGTCGGCCAGCACGGGCAGGTCCGTGACCCGGGCGATCTGCGCGGACCGGCCGGCCACCTCGGTCAGGGTGGTCAGGCCGATGTCGGGCAGGCCGAGGTCGGCCGAGAGCACGGCGCCGGAGACATAGACGCCGTCGAACCCCTTGTCCTGGATCAGCTTCGCGCTGAGCGGGTTGAACGCCCCCGGGAACCGCAGGATGTCCGGGCCGGCGAGGGCCTCGCGGAAGGCGCGGCGCTTGGCCGCCGGCGTGAGGTGGGAGTAGAGCATCAGCGGGCACCGAGCTCGAAGAGGCCCGTCGGGGCCTGGACGCTGTCCAGCACACCGGGCGCCGCGACGATCGTGAGCTCGCGGACCTCGGCGGGCGTGAGCTCGGGCAGGCGCTCGGCAAGGCCGAGGAAGCGCTCGATCTCGGCGTCCTCCAGGATGCCCGCCGCCAGGGTGCGGAACTTGCCGACGTAGTTCTCGCGCGCGAACGGGCGGGCGCCCAGCGGGTGGGCGTCGGCCACGGCGATCTCGCGCGTCACTACCTCGCCCGAGGTGAGCGTGATCTCGACACGGCCGCCGAAGGCCTTCTCCGCGGGATCGGTCGAGTGGTAGCGGCGCGTCCACTCCGGGTCCTCGGCGGTGGTGACCTTGCGCCACAGCGCCACGGTCTCGGCACGCTGGGCACGCTCCGGGGCGTACGAGTCCACGTGGTGCCAGCCGCCGTCCTGCAGCGCGACCGTGAAGATGTACGGGACCGAGTGGTCCAGGGTCTCGCGGGACGCCGTCGGGTCGTACTTCTGCGGGTCGTTCGCGCCCGAGCCGATCACGTAGTGCGTGTGGTGGCTGGTGTGCAGCACGATGCCCTGGACATTCGCGGGGTCGCGCAGCTCCGGCCGCTCGTTGCCGAGCGCGCGGGCCATGTCGATGACGGCCTGCGCCTGGTACTCCGCCGAGTGCTCCTTGGTGTACGTGTCCAGGATGCCGGTACGGGGCTCGCCGATCGCGGGGAGCACCACGTCGTAGGCGGCGTCGGGACCGTCGAGGAGCCAGGCGACGACGCCGTCCTCGCCCTCGTAGATGGGCTCGGGGGAGGTCTGGCCGCGCAGCGCGCGGTCCACGGCCTCGACCGCGAGCTTGCCCGCGAAGGCCGGCGCGTGCGCCTTCCACGTGGAGATCTGGCCCTTGCGGCTCTGCCGCGTCGCCGTCGTGGTGTGCAGGGCCTGGCCGATCGCCTGGAACACCGTCTCGGTGTCCAGCCCGAGCAGCGTCCCGATGCCGGCCGCCGCCGACGGGCCGAGGTGCGCCACGTGGTCGATCTTGTGCTTGTGCAGGCTGATCGTGCGGACCAGGTCCACCTGGATCTCGTAGCCGGTCACGATGCCCCGGAGCACGTCCCTCCCGGTGCGGCCGGCGTGCTGCGCCACCGCGAGGATCGGCGGGATGTTGTCGCCCGGGTGGGAGTACTCGGCGGCGAGGAACGTGTCGTGGAAGTCGAGCTCGCGCACGGCGACACCGTTGGCCCACGCGGCCCACTCGGGGCTGCTCGTCGCCTCCGGGGCGAGGCCGAACACCGTCGAGCCCGGCGTGTACGGGTGCGCCCGGGCCTGTGACCGGGCGGCGACCGCTGGACCACGGGTGAGGCTGGCGGCCGCGACGGCGGCGTTGTCGATCACGCGGTTGATCACCATGTCGGTGACCTCTGCCGTGGGCTCGACGGCGTCCGTGGCGAGCTCCGCGAGCTTCCAGGCGAGCTGGTCGGTGCGCTTCAGCGGCTCGGCGGACGGGTATACGCGCAGGTGGTGCGTGTACGGCATGGTGATTCTTCCTCGATTCACGTGGACCGTCGTGAGGTCCGGGTGCTGCCCGGACCGTGGGGTGGGGCATCGGGTGCGACAGCACGGCTTGTGGACGGCTTGTGCGCCCTCGACCTTCTCATACTCCGCGTCCTAGGTACACGGCGCCAAACCGGGCGGCAGGGCTCGACAGCCGAATGTCAGCAGGGATCGATAGTGTGACTGATGTGACCACTGTGAGGGAACGCGAACCCGAAAAGGCTGCCCCGAACGCGTCGGAGAGCCAGCTGGCACTCGTGCGCAGGGCACGGCGTGTCAACCGCCGGCTCGCGGAGACCTATCCGGACGCCCGGGCCGAGCTGGACTTCACGACGCCGCTGGAGCTGCTGATCGCGACGGTGCTCAGTGCGCAGACCACCGACGTCCGCGTCAACCAGACCACGCCGGAGCTGTTCGTCATGTATCCGGACGCCCAGGCGTACGCCGAGGCGGACCCGGGCGAGCTCGAGGAGATCCTGCGGCCGCTCGGGTTCTTCCGGGCCAAGGCGCGGGCCGTGATCGGCCTCGGCCAGGCGCTCGTAGAGCGGTTCGACGGCAAGGTCCCCGGCCGACTGAAGGATCTGGTCACGCTGCCGGGCGTCGGGCGAAAGACGGCGAACGTCGTGCTCGGCAACGCGTTCGGCGTCCCGGGGATCACGGTCGACACGCACTTCGGGCGCGTGGCACGGCGGCTGGGCCTCACCGCGGAGGAGGACCCGGTGAAGGTCGAGGCAGAGGTGGGTGAGCTGTTCCCCAAGAAGGACTGGACCACGCTCAGCCATCACCTCGTCTGGCACGGGCGGCGGGTGTGCATCTCGCGTAACCCGGCCTGCGGGGCGTGCAGCATCGCGGACCTGTGCCCGTCCTACGGGGCGGGCGAGACGGACCCCGACCGGGCGGCGAAGCTGGTGCGGCCGGCGCCGGTGCGCCCGGCGTCGGCGGGCCTGCCCATCGTCGCGCCCAGGTAGACCTACCGCGCCACCGGGCTCACCCGAGCCAGCCAGTCCAGCAGCAGCTCGTTCACCCGGTCCGGGGCCTCCTCGGGGAGAAGATGACCGGCGTCAGGGATCAGCTCGTAGCGCAGGTCGGGCGCCAGGGCGGCGGCATCGAGGTCGGCCCGCTCGGGTCGCACTATGCCGTCCTTGCCGCCCTGCAGCTGCAGCACGGGCACAGCCAGCCGACGACGCAGTGCCGCGCCGAACCGGCGCCCGTCCATCCGGGGTGTGGACCGTACGGCCCAGCGCAGCGCCTCCGCGGCGGAGTGCGCGGCGAACGGGATGCGCATCGCCGACCGGTACAGCTCGACGACGTCGTCGGGCGGCGGCGTGGCAGCGCCCAGCGCAAGTGTGCGTCGCACCAGGTCACCGTGGGTCAGCGCGCGCTCAGGCAGGGTCGGCACCTGCAGGTACGCGAGCTCGCGCAAGGCCGCCGACGTGAACGCGGCACTTCGGCGCAGGTGGACCTTGGCAGGATGTGGGCTGGCCAGCACGGCGACGGCCGCCGTCGTACCGGGGTGCAGAGCCCCCAGCGCCCAGGCGATCGTGCCGCCGGTGCCGTGCCCCACGATCACCGCGCGCTCGCGGCCCAGGGAGCGGACGATGCCCGCGACGTCCGCCGCCCGTGCCGGCACCCCATAGCCCGACGGCGGCTTGTCCGACCCGCCCACACCGCGCACGTCCATCGCCGCGACGCGGTAGCCGGCGTCGGCCAGGGCGGGGATCTGCGCGCGCCATGCCCACCAGAACTGGGGGTAGCCGTGCAGCAGGATGACCAACGGCGCGGACCGGCTCTCGCTGCCCGCGACCGCCACATGGAAGCGCGAACCGCCCGACGAGACGAACTCGTGCTGCCACGGGCCCTCGACCAGGGCACACGTGTAGTCGCTGGTGGCTGCCGTGCGGACGGCCGGTCGGGCCGAGAGTGCGGTCACGAGTACGAACCTACGCGCTCGGTGGTGGGTCTGCGCGATGCTCGGTGCCCTCCTCCCGCTGCCGCCGGGCGCTCTGTCCGCGTGCGCCTCAGTGGCCCCGGTGCGCGACCCGCTTGCCAGCGGGCCCCGCGTTCGGGTCGTCCGCGGAGCCCGCGTTCGGTGCGGGGGAGCCGACGGCGTCGGTCGAGCTGCTTGCCGGGCCGCCGGCAGCCGAGGGCCGGTCCGGCAGGTCGGCGGGCGCAGGGGGAGACGGCGGTTCCTCGGCCGCGCGCTGCTCCTTGGGCGGGTCGAACCGGTAACCGACGTTCCGCACCGTGCCGATGAGCTGCTCGTGCTCCGGACCGAGCTTGGCCCGCAGCCGGCGCACGTGGACGTCGACGGTACGGGTGCCCCCGTAGTAGTCGTAGCCCCAGACCTCCTGCAACAGCTGCGCGCGCGTGAACACCCGGCCCGGGTGTTGCACCAGGTACTTGAGGAGCTCGAACTCCTTGTACGTGAGGTCGATGGGGCGACCGCGAAGCCGGGCCGTGTAGCCGCCGGCGTCGATCGCGAGCTCACCCGCGGAGATCTCCTGCTGCGACTCCTCGGCCGGGCCGCGCGCCGAGCGCTCGACCACCAGGCGCAGACGAGCCTCGACCTCGGCGGGCGAGGCCGACTCCAGGAGCAGGTCATCGGCACCCCACTCGTGGGTCACGACCGTGAGGCCGCCCTCGGTGAGGATCAGGACGAGCGGCACCGTGAGCCCGGTGGCGTGCAGCAGCCGGCAGGTGGTCCGGGCGGCGACCAGGTCGCGCCGGGCATCGAGCAGGACGACGTCCGCGTCCGGGGCGTCGACGAGCGCCGAGGGCTCCATCGGCAGCACCCGCACCCGGTGGGACAGCAGTCCCAGCGCGGGTAGGACATCGGCAGACCCGCCGGTAGCGGGTGTGAGGATCAACAGCTCTGCCATTGACGCACCTCCTCTCGGAACCGGCGTCTTGCAACCGTCCCTGGCTCGGGTCTCGCTGTAACGAGACGTCCCGTCGCGGCAATCTGGCACTTAATTGGCTCTGCGGAAGTCTGCCCTGTTGCTTGTTGCGTGCATGTTACACGCCCTTTTCCTGGGGACCACCATGCCGGTCAGCACCCGTGACGCTCGCATGACGCGAGTGTCACGCGTCTCCTTCGGGCCTCTGTTCGGATGCCTGGCGTGCTGCGATTGAAGGAACGTGGGCAGACTCTGGAAAACTCTGGGTGTGTCCGTCTCCACCCGCGCCGTGACGACCGCTGCGCTCGCAGCCCTCGTCGCCGCAGCGTCCTACGTCCAGCCCCGGCCGTTGCCCCTCGTGGCGGCGGTAGTGGTCCTGGTGGTTCTCGTCGCGCTGGGCTGGCCGTCGCTGCTCCGGCTGCCCGCGTCCGGGAGCACCCGCATGGTCGTGGCGCTCTGCGGCATCGGCGGAGCGGTCGCTACCTACTTCACCCAGGGCGAGCCGGTGCTGAGGAACCTGCCGATCGTCCTGGCCGGTGCGGTGGTGCTCGCCTTCATCGCGCAGATGCTGCGCCGCGACGGGCGGCCCCAGCTCACCGAGTCGGTGTCGGGCACGGTCGCCGGCGTGGTCGCCGCCGTCGCGACCTCCGGCTGGATAGCCGCCGCGCGGTCCGACGCCGGTGCCGACCTGGTCGTGACCAGCGCGGTCGCGCTGGCGGTCGCCGCCGCCGTGTCGGCGCTGCCGGTACGGGGCTGGGTGGCGCTCGGGATCTCCGCGGTCGCCGCCGTGGCGGTGGGTGGCGCGGCCGGGACGCTGCTGCCGAACATCGACACCGTGAGCGGCCTCTGGTGCGGGCTGGTCTCCGGCGTCGTCGTGGGTGCGCTGCACCTGCTGCTGGAACGGCTGCCCGCTCGTGGCGCCCGGTGGGCGGGACTCTCGGCGAGCGCGCTCCCCGTGGCGGTGTGCGGCATCTTCGTGTTCGTCGTGGGCCGGATGGTCATCCTCTGACGCGTTCGCGCCTGAGGCCACCACGACGCCGTCGGGCCGCTCAGGACTGACGGATCATCTCGCCGGCGATCTCGATGCGGACCTTCTTGGCGACCAGGACGCCGCCGGCCTCGAGCGCGACGTTCCAGAGCAGCCCCCACTCCTCGCGATCGATGTCGCAGCTGCCGTGGAAGCCGAAGATGTCCTGACCGTAGGGGTCGTGGCCCACGCCGCCGAACTCGCACTCGAGCGAGACCGGGCGCGTGACACCGCGGACCGTGAGCAGGCCGTCCATGACGAGCTTCGTGAACGAGCCGTCGGGTTGCCGCGGGTCGTGCGGGGCGCGGCCCGCGGTGCCCGCCTTGAGCCGTGCCCACGAGAAGATGGGGTCCACCTGGGTCCGCATCCGAAAGCCGGTGCTGCGGAACTCGATGGTGGGGTGGTTCTCGGCGTCCAGGAAGTCCGGTCCGGACAGGTGCGTGTCCCGGTCGGGCACGTGCGTGTCGATCGACGCGGTCCGGATCGTGCAGGTGACCCGCGAGGCGAGCGGGTCCTCGGCGACGACGACGGACGCCTCGCCCTCGGCGAACTCGCCCCGCACGGGGCTGACCATCATGTGCATCGCGAGAAAGCCGAGCCGCTTGTGGTTCTGATCGAGCTGGTACACACCGGCCGCTGGGATGGTGATTCCATTCCAGGTGCGAGTTGGCAAAACTTCCATCTTAGCAAATTCTCCCATATATGCGGATGCATGCACGTTACCATCGGAGCGGCATCGGCAGGTCGGCATTTCGGCACGAGAAATACTGCCTGGGCCGGGTGTCGTGCCAAGGAAAACATGCGCCTGACCGTGCGCGAGAGCCAGGAACCCGCACTGTGACGGGCGTCATTGCAGGTGAGGACTTGTCTGGATGAGCAACTCACGGCATCGTGGGGTAAATGCTGGGACAGGTGATAGCGCTGGTCGTGCTCGTGCTTGGTACCGCCGCGCTCGGAGTGTGGTGGTCAGCACGCCAGGGGGCTGTGCGCGCGCCCAGGGAAACGCCCGCTGGAATCGACTGGGCGTCGTCCGGGGTCGCGCTCGCGGACCGGGTGACATTCGTGCAGTTCTCGGCAGAGGTGTGTGCCGCGTGCCGGTCCACCTCCCGGGTGCTCGGCGGGCTCACGGGGTCGGCCTCCGACGTCGGGCATCGTGAGCTCCTCGTCGACGACCACCTCGACCTCGTGCGCAGGCTGGGCGTGCTGCGTACGCCCACCGTGCTCGTGGTCGACGGCGGCGGGCAGGAGATCGCCCGGATGAGCGGCGTGGTGTCCGACACCCAGGCGCGCCAGGCGCTGCACCGGGTCCCGGCCGCGGTGGCCGAAGCGGACGGGGAAGGGCAGTCATGAGTGTGAGCAAGGGGATCGACCCGCGCGGGCCGCGGGTAGGGGCCAGCATCACGGCGGTGCTGCTGGCGGCCGTCGTGCTGCTCGGTGCGAGCACCGCCGGCCTGTGGCTGCTGACGTTCATCATGCTGAGCTTCGTGCTCGGGACGGTGCGCGGTGCCGAGGGCTCGTGGCAGGGCATGCTGTTCAAGAAGTTCGTGCGCCCGCGTCTTGGCCCGCCCGGTGAGCTGGAGGACCGCCGTCCGCCGCGCTTCGCGCAGGGGGTCGGTCTCTTCGTCACCGCGGTGGGCGTGCTCCTCGGGTTCTTCGGCGTCCTTCCGGCGGTGCCGATCGCGGCGGCCGTGGCGTTCGTCGCCGCGGCGCTCAACGCCGTCGTCGGGCTCTGCCTCGGGTGCGAGATGTACCTGCTGATGCGCCGGGCGGGCCTGGTCCGCGCCTGAGCGCACATCTCGGCTCGCGTAGTCGGTAAGACGTCAGGTGATCGGCAACCCGGGTTGCCG
>NZ_JBEZZF010000112.1:0-9609 GCF_040639055.1 Promicromonospora sp. NPDC023987
TCGCCGCGATCCCCGCGGGCGGCGCCCCGCAGGTGATCGCCGGAGTGCTGATCAGCACCCCGGCCCCAGTTCTATCTCGCCACAGTTCTACTTCGGCGACTGCGCGGGGGAGATGTCGCTATTGTTCCGGACGTGACCCGCACCTCCTTCCCCTGGTCCCGGCTCGGCTTCGCCGCCCTCGTCATCGTCTCGCTCGGCCTCGGGTGGTGGGGCCTCGCGCTCGACACCAGCCATCAGCCCGGCCGTACCTGGTACGACGTCGTCTACCACGACCTCCAGCTCTTCGTGATGGGCGCCGACCCGGCCAGCGGCGGCGGGCCCCTCTCCTGGCAGCTCCAGGTGGCCCGGTTCCTCGCGCCGGCCACTGCCGTCTATGCCCTGTTCGAGGCGGCGCGCGCCCTGTTCACCGGAGAGATCCGCCGGTTCAAGGACCGGCGTGCGCGCGGCCACGCGATAGTCGTGGGGGAGACCGACGCCGCGGACACCGTCACCGCAGCCCTGGAGGCCGCAGGTCACCGGGTGCTGCGTACCCCGGACGCCGCCGGCCTGGGCGGTGTCGGCCTCACCGGTGCGACAGTCCTGTACGCGTGCGGCGACGACACGGCAGAGGCCACCGCCAACGTGCTGACCGTGGCAGAGGCGGAGAACGCGGTGCGCCGCGCAGGCAGCGGACCCGACCGGCTGTACGCCCACGTGAGCGACCCCGAGCTCGGCGTAGCGCTCCAGGCCAGGCACCTGAGCTGCGCCGAACCGGGCGTCGACTTCTTCACGCTCGACGTGATCGCCGCGCAGGCGCTCGCCGCGCGCGAGGTCCGGCGCATGGTGGACGGCCCGGGCAGACCAGTCGCGCGGACCCGCGTGGCGGTGGTCGGTTCGGGCGAGTTCGCCAAGGCCCTCGTCGTGGGGCTGGCCCGCGAGTGGGAGCTCGCGGGCGACGGGGCCCGTCTGACGGTCGACCTGATCGCGGACGACGCCGAGGCGGTCGCCGGCGCGCTGCGTGCCCGGTGGTCGCCCGTGGCGGAGAAGATCGAGCTGCGCGCCGCGGCGGCGCTCGGTGCCGGCGTTCCCGGGGTGCCCGACGTCGTCTACGTCTGCCACGCCTCGGACGGCACGTCCCTGCGCGTGGCCCTCACGGCCACGAAGCTGTGGCACGGCGGGCCGGGGTCCCTGGTGCTCCTGCTCGACGGCCTGGCGGGGCTCACGAGCGCCTTCGGCACGGAGGCGTCCCGGGTGCTCGACAACCTGGACGGTCGGCTGCGCACCGTGACCATGCGGGACCTGCTCGCCGACGTCGAGCGCGCGGAGGCCCGCGCGCACGCCGACATGTACGAGCGGATCGCGCGGTCCGTGCACCACGTCTACCTGCGCAACCAGCTCGAGCGCGGTGTCGGCTGGGGCGAGGTCCCCGCCATGGTGCGCTGGGAGGACCTCCCTGAGGACCTGCGGGCGTCCAACCGGGGGTGGGTCGTCGGGCTGCCCGAGCGGCTGGCCCGGATGGGCGCGACGATCGCGCCGCGCGACGGGGCCGCCGAGGTCGTGTTCGAGGGCGCAGAGCTGGACAAGCTCGCCGAGGCGGAGCACGAGCTGTGGGAGTCGGTACGAGTGGCGCAGGGCTGGCGCAGCGGCCCGGTGCGGGACGACACTGCCCGCGTGCACCCGATGATCGGCATGCCGTGGTCCGAGCTGCCCGAGGCGAACCGGGAGAAGGACCGGGACGTGGTGCGGCTCCTGCCCGAGATCCTCGCGGAGTTCGGGCTGGAGGTCGTGCGATACGAGGAGGGACGGGTCCTGGAGGCCGCCGTCGACGCCTGAGCTGCTGTGTGCCGGGTGTGGGACTTGAACCCACACGCCCTCGCGGGCAGCGCTTTTTGAGAGCGCCGCGTCTGCCTGTTCCGCCAACCCGGCCTGCCGGGACATAAAATGTGTCCCGGCGGACATCGAACCATACCCCTGGTCCAGGCCCAAGCCCGGGTGTCCGCGACGTAGGATGTTCTCCGTGACCGACGAGAACACCGAGAAGCTTTCCCTGGACCTGCCCCCGATGATCGACGCCGAGCCGGAGGCAGCTCCCGCCAACCCGTCCCGCCGTGCCGTCGTGGCCGAGGACGAGGCCCTTATCCGCATGGACGTCGTCGAGACCCTGCGCGAGGCGGGGTTCGACGTGGTGGGCGAGGCCGGCGACGGCGAGACCGCCGTGAACCTGGCGATCGAGCTGAAGCCCGACGTCGTCGTGATGGACGTCAAGATGCCCGAGCTGGACGGCATCTCCGCCGCCGAGCGCATCGGCAAGGCCCACGCGGCCCCTGTGGTGTTGCTCACGGCGTTCTCGCAGACGGAGCTCGTCGAGCGGGCCCGCGACGCCGGTGCCATGGCGTACGTGGTGAAGCCCTTCACCCCGGCCGACCTCCTGCCCGCCGTCGAGATCGCGATCTCGCGCTACTCGCAGATCGGCGCGCTGGAGGCCGAGGTCGCTGACCTCACCGAACGCTTCGAGACCCGCAAGCGCGTCGACCGCGCCAAGGGCCTCCTGATGACCAAGATGGGCCTGTCGGAGCCGGAGTCGTTCCGCTGGATCCAGAAGACGTCGATGGACCGCCGCCTCACCATGCGCGAGGTCGCGGACGCCGTCATCGAGCAGGTCGGCGCCTGACCTCAACGGTGCCCTAGAGCGGGTGAAAAAGGGGTGAGCCGGTTTTCTGCGGGGTCGGGCAGGACTAGTGTCTCCGCGGAGCCGGACATGACGTCCTGGCCTCAGGAACCCCGGGAGGAGACGAGCGTGCGCACTGTGCCCGAGACCTATCTCGCGGGCGAGGACGACCTGCCCGCCGTCGCTGCGCTGGCCGCAGAAGCGCGGGACGACTCACCCACCGGGGCCCAGCTCGGGGCCCAGGAGACCGACCGGCTGCTGGAGCACCTCAGCGTCCTCCTCGCGGCGGGCGGCCACGTGCTGGTCGCGAAGCTGGACGGGCAGGTCGTCGGCGTCGTCCTCGGCCGGGTCGTGGCGGCCTATCTGTTCGCGCAGCACGCGAGCCTGTACCTGGACATGCTGTTCGTCGCACCGCGGGCGCGGCGCCACGGTGTCGGGCACGCGCTGCTGCGTGCGGCCACCGAGCTCGCGGCCCAGCACGAGTGTCACGACATCTACTCCGCGCCGGTACCCGGCAACCGCGGGGTCCAGCGCTTCCTCGCCCGGCTCGGGTTCGCCCCGGCCGCGGGGCACCGCGTGGCGTCGGTCGCCGCGCTCCAGCGCCGCATCGCGGCGGAGGCGGCGCGCGACGGCGCGCCCGCGGGTCGCCGGTCGGCACGCGGAGGCCTCGAGGACCTCATCGCCCGACGCCGTCGCGCCCGCTCGGTCATGGAGTCCGGGCCCATCGACATGCGCCCGGTGGGCGGCGGCGCGCCGTCCCGCCGCCGCCCGGCGAAGGCCGGCTGAGCCGGGCTCTGTGCCTGTCAGCTCTCTGCTCGTTGTCGGCTGAGCGCGCCGTTCCGCTTCGGGCGAGTGCCTCGTTCCTCGGCCCTCACCCTGCGCTGCACTCTGCGCTCAGGCGGTTCCTCGTTGTCGGCTGAGCGCGCCGTTCCGCTTCGGGCGAGTGCCTCGTTCCTCGGCCCTCACCCTGCGCTGCACTCTGCGCTCAGCCGAGGATCATGCAGGTGAGGCGTGCCGTGCACACCCGCTTGCCCGCGTCGTCCGTGATGGCTATCTCGTACGACGCCGTCGTGCGACCCAGGTGGATCGCGGTCGCTGTACCTGTGACATAGCCCTCGCGAGCCCCGCGGTGATGGGTGGCGCTCACCTCGATACCGACGGTCTTCTTGTCCGGGCCCGCGTGCGCCTGCGCGGCGAGCGAGCCGAGCGTCTCGGCGAGCACCACCGACGCACCGCCGTGCAGCAGGCCCGCCGGCTGGGTGTTCCCCTTGACCGGGATCCGCCCGACCGCACGGTCCGGTGCGAGCTCCAGCAGCTCCATCTCCATCCGCTCGAAGAGCGTGCCGGTCGTGTCGGCACCGCCGTACATCGCCTTCCAGTCGATCTCGGCACCTGAGGGCGTCGCGGAAGCGCTCGTGTCAGTCATGCGGGCTATGTTGTCAGGCGTGACCTCCACCGTGCCAAGCCGTACTCCGGGCAAGCCTGCGTCAGGCCGCCCCCGTCTCCTGCTGATCGATGGCCACTCGATGGCCTATCGGGCGTTCTACGCGCTGCCCGACACCCTCGCGACCAGCTCAGGACAGATCACCAACGCCGTCTACGGCTTCACGTCGATGCTGACGAACCTGCTCAGGGACGAGCAGCCCACGCACCTGGCCGTGGCGTTCGACGCGGGCCGGGTCACCTTCCGTACCGAGCGGTTCCCGGAGTACAAGGGCACGCGGCTCGCCACGCCGGACGCGTTCAAGGGGCAGGTCCCGCTCATCAAGGAGGTGCTGGACACGCTGCACATCTCCTCGATCGAGCTGGCCGGCATCGAGGCGGACGACATCCTGGCGACCCTGGCGACGCAGGCCAAGGCAGCTGGCATGGAGGTGCTGGTGTGCTCGGGTGACCGCGACACGCTCCAGCTGGTGAACGGCGACGTCACGGTCCTGTACCCGAAGAAGGGCGTGTCCGAGCTGGCCCGCATGGACCCGGCGGCGGTCGAGACCAAGTACGGCGTGCCGCCGGAGCGGTACCCGGACCTCGCCGCGCTCGTGGGTGAGACCAGCGACAACCTGCCGGGCGTACCCGGTGTCGGGCCCAAGACCGCCGCCAAGTGGATCACCGCGCACGGGGGCCTCGCCGCCCTGCTGGACGCCGCCGACGACGTCAAGGGCAAGGCCGGGGAGAGCCTGCGCGCGCACATCGAGCAGGTGCGGATCAACCGGGAGCTGAACGCCCTGCTGACCGACGTGGAGCTGCCGCTCGGCGTGGCGGACCTCGCCCTTGCGGGCTTCGACCGGGAGGCCGTGCACCTGGTCTCGGACACCCTGCAGTTCGGCCAGCTGCGCGACCGCCTCCTCGCGGTGGACCCATCGGGCGCCGCCGCGGAGGAGGTCCCCGTGGCCGCGGGGATCGAGCTCGACCTGGCCGACGTCGCACCGGGCGCCCTCGGCGCCTGGCTCGTCGCCCGCTCGGAGCACGTGGGCGTCGAGGTGGCGGGCAAGGCGGTCGCGGGCGGCGGCGACGCCTGGGCGGTCGCCGTGGCGGAACCGGGTGGTGAGGCTGCCTACCTCGACCTCACGCAGCTCGGGCCCGACGACGAGAAGGCGCTCGGGGCCTGGCTGGCGGACACGAAGACGCCCAAGATCCTGCACGGGGCGAAGGCGGCCGCCCACATGCTCGCCGCGCGCGGCATGGACCTCGAGGGCGTCACGTTCGACACCCAGCTGGCCGCCTACCTCTGCTACCCCGACCAGCGCGGCTACGACCTGGGCGACCTCGCGGTGCGGCACCTCGGCCGCGAGCTCAAGGTCGCGGCACCCGAGGGCGCGCAGGGTGCCCTCGACCTCTCGCTCGAGGGCGAGGCAGAGGGGCAGGCCGAGGCGGTGCGTGCCCACGGCGTCGCCGAGCTGGCGACGGCCCTGGAGGGCGAGCTCGGCGACCGCGGCGCGACCCACCTGCTGGACGACGTCGAGCTGCCGTTGTCGGGCGTGCTGGCGCGGATGGAGCGCATCGGCATCGCCGCCGACACGGAGTACCTGACCGGGCTGGAGAAGCAGTTCGCGCAGGGTGTCGCGGACGCCGCCGCCGAGGCGTACGCCGTGATCGGCCGTGAGGTGAACCTCGGGAGCCCCAAGCAGCTGCAGGAGGTGCTGTTCGACCAGCTGGCGATGCCCAAGACCAAGAAGATCAAGACCGGCTACACCACCGACGCGGCGAGCCTGCAGGACCTGTTCGTCAAGACGGAGCACCCGTTCCTCGCGCACCTGCTGGCACACCGCGACGTGTCCCGCCTGCGTACCACCGTCGAAGGGCTGCTCAGGTCCGTCGCGCCCGACGGCCGCATCCATACGACGTTCCAGCAGACGATCGCCGCGACGGGCCGCCTGAGCTCGACCGACCCGAACCTGCAGAACATCCCGATCCGCACGGAGGCGGGCCGGCAGATCCGGCGGGCGTTCCGGGTCGGCGCCGGCTACGAGTCGCTGCTGACCGCGGACTACAGCCAGATCGAGATGCGGATCATGGCGCACCTGTCGGGTGACGTGGGTCTGATCGCGGCGTTCAACTCGGGGGAGGACCTCCACCGGTACGTGGGCTCACGCGTGTTCGAGGTGGCACCCGCCGACGTGACGCCCGAGATGCGGTCCAAGATCAAGGCGATGTCGTACGGCCTCGCCTACGGGCTGAGCGCGTTCGGCCTGTCGCAGCAGCTCAACATCGCGACGGGTGAGGCGCAGAACCTCATGGACGACTACTTCGAGCGGTTCGGTGGCGTGCGCGACTACCTCTCGGGCGTGGTCGAGGAGGCGCGCGCCACCGGCTACACCGCCACCATCCTCGGCCGGCGGCGTTACCTGCCCGACCTGACGAGCGACAACCGGCAGCGCCGGCAGATGGCGGAGCGCATGGCGCTCAACGCGCCCATCCAGGGCAGCGCCGCCGACATCATCAAGCTCGCCATGCTCAAGGTGCAGCACGAGCTCGACACCCGCGGCCTCAGCTCACGCCTGCTGCTGCAGGTGCACGACGAGCTCGTGATCGAGGTGGCGCCGGGGGAGCGGGACGCGGCGGAGGACGTCCTGCGCAGCCAGATGGGTGCGGCGTTCGTGCTCAACGTGCCGCTGGACGTCTCGGTGGGCACGGGGTCGACCTGGCACGAGGCGGGCCACTAGTCCCTCGGCGGAGCAGACCTCAGCCCTTGGTGGTCACGAAGACCGCCGTACCCGGCAGGTAGCGGCCGCGTTCCGGTCCCCAGCCGCCCCAGACCTGGTCGTTCCACTCCGGCCACTCGGGTTCGACCAGGTCGACCAGGCGCAGCCCCGCTGCCGCGAGGTCGCGCACGTGGTCGCCGACGGTGCGGTGGTACTCCGCGTACCGGACCCGACCGGCGGCGTCCGTCTCCACGTAGGGGCGGCGGTCGAAGTACGAGCGGGACGCCGTCAGGCCCCGCCGGGTCGGGTCGTCGGGGAAGGCCCACCGCAGCGGGTGGGTCACGGAGAACACCCAGCGCCCGCCGGGGCGCAGCACGCGGGCGGCCTCGCGGTGCACCGTGCCGGCGTCGGGCACGAAGGGGAGGGCGCCGAACGACGTGAACACGACGTCGAACGAGCCGTCCCCGAACGGCAGCGCCCGCGCGTCCGCCTGGACGCGCGGCACGACGACCCCCGTGGCGGCGTCGAGGCGGTCCGCCCCTGCCAGCATCCCGGCCGAGTAGTCGGTGGCGACAGCCCGCGCCCCGCGTGCTGCGAGCCAGCGCGAGCAGTGCGCGGCCCCGGCGCCGACCTCCAGCACGTCGCGTCCGGCGATCTCGCCGAGCAAGCCGGCCTCCGCCTCGGTCAGACCCTCGGGGCCCCAGCGGAACCCGGCGTCACCGAGGAAGTCACGGTGCTCGTCGAGGTACTCGTCGGCGTTGGCGTCCCACCAGGTCCGGGCGGCGCGGCCGTCGTCGGCCACGTCGCGGTAACCGAAGGAGACCGGCTCGTCGTTGCTCACGGGGCAATCATCGCGCCTGCGCACTCCCTATGGCTCCGTGTGACCTCGTCTATGAGTCGTCGCGAAATACCACAGCCGTGGCGATAACGAAAGGGTCACGATTGGATTCCGGTCAGGGAAGCGAAATACGCAGGCAACGAGAACGCTCCTAAGGTCAGGCGCAAACGTCTGCGCGTCGTCGTGTCCGAACCCGGGCTCGCCGGTGCGCTCGAGGAAGGAGAGTGCCATGCGTCGACGCGCTACGCGCCTTGCGGGCGGCGTCACCCTGGTGACTGCGTTCGCAGTGGCTCTGAGCGGTTGTGTCGCCAGCGAGCGGGACGCCGAAGGTGAGGGCGGGGGCAGTGGCGGTGACGGCACGTTCGTGTTCGCCGGATCGGCGGAGCCCAGCTCGCTCGACCCCGCGTTCGCCAGCGACGGCGAGACGTTCCGGGTCGCCCGCCAGATCTTCGAGGGCCTTGTCGGCGTCGAGCCGGGCACCGCGGACCCCGCTCCGCTGCTCGCGGAGAGCTGGGACATCAGCGAGGACGGTCTGGAGTACACGTTCCACCTCAAGGAGGACGTGAAGTTCCACGACGACACGGACTTCAACGCCGAGGCCGTGTGCTTCAACTTCGACCGCTGGCACGACTGGACCGGTCTCGCCGCGCACGAGAACCTCTCGTACTACTACAAGGTCGTCTTCGGCGGCACGGGCGAGGACAGCCTGTACGAGTCCTGCTCGGCGTCCGACGACGCGACCGCCGTCGTCACGCTCAAGGAGCCGATCCCTGAGCTGGTCCCGGCGCTCTCGCTGCCGTCGTTCGCCATGCAGTCGCCCACGGCGCTGGAGGAGTTCGGGGCGGACGAGGTGGAGGGCACGTCCGACGCTCCCAAGCTCACCGAGTACGGCAAGGAGCACCCGGTCGGCACCGGGCCCTACGCCTTCAAGGAGTGGAAGAGCGGCGAGAGCGTGACCCTCACCGCCAACGACAGCTACTGGGGCGAGATCGCCGACGTCAAGACCATCGTGTTCACGGTGATCGCCGACGGCACCGCGCGCCGTCAGGCGCTCGAGGCCGGTGACATCGACGGCTACGACCTGGTCGCGCCCGCCGACGTCGACGCGCTCAAGGAGGCCGACTACACGATCCTCGACCGCGACGCGTTCAACATCCTGTACCTGGGCATGAACCAGGCGCAGGAGCCGCTGGACGACATCAAGGTCCGCCAGGCGATCGCGCACGCGATCGACAAGGAGGGCCTGGTCCAGGCAGCGCTGCCGGAGGGCACCGAGCCCGCCACGCAGTTCGTGCCGGAGATCGTCACCGGGTTCAGCGAGGACGTGCAGAAGTACGAGTACGACCCGGAGAAGGCCAAGGCGCTCCTCAAGGAGGCCGGCCAGGAGAACCTCGAGATCGAGTTCAACTACCCGACCGAGGTCTCCCGCCCGTACATGCCGGACGCCGCCGCGATCTTCGAGGCGATCTCCGCGGACCTCGAAGAGGTGGGGATCACGAGCAAGGCGACGCCCGAGCCGTGGAGCCCGACCTACATCGACACCATCCAGGGCGGCGAGAAGCACGGCCTGCACCTCCTGGGCTGGACGGGTGACTACAACGACACCTACAACTTCATCGGCACCTTCTTCGGCGCGCCGTCCCTCGAGTGGGGCTTCGACGACCCGGAGGTGTTCCAGGCGATCAAGGACGCCCGCAACGCTCCCCTCGAGGAGCAGGAGGCGGCCTACATGAACGCCAACGAGGTGATCATGGAGGCGCTGCCGGGCGTGCCGCTGGCCAGCCCGGTGCCGTCGCTCGTCGTCGCACCCGACGTCGAGGGCTACCCGATCTCCCCGGTGCAGGACGAGGTGTACAACGTCATCACCCTCGGCGGGGGCGAGTAAGGTTCCCTTCCGAACTACCTGGGGACTCCAAGTCCTAGGGTGAAATGCCTCAGGTCGGGGGGGGGGGGGGGGCGCCGCCCCCCCCCCGTGCCGCCTG
>NZ_JBEZZF010000113.1:0-9574 GCF_040639055.1 Promicromonospora sp. NPDC023987
ACCCCCGCATCCCGCTGCGACCTCGACCACATCCAACCCTTCAACCACGACCACGACCACAGGAGCGAGAACGGGAGCGACACCACGATCGCGAGCGACACCACGAAGCCCGGCCAGACGAACGCCCACAACCTGCACGCCCTGTGCCGCAAGCACCACCTGCTCAAGACCCACGCAGGCTGGGGCATCGTCCGCGACCCCGAGACCGGGATCACGACCTGGACCACTCCCACCGGCCGCGTCCACGCCCGGCCGCCCACCGTCCTGGACACCCACACCGAGCTCGACCAGATCGACCCCGACACCAGCCACGACCTCACCCTCCAAGCCCTCACCGGCCAACGCCTACCCCGCAGCTACCAGACCACCGAACCCGGAGCCATACCGGCACAGGACCCACCGACACACGCGACACCGACCAACACCACCAACCCGACCGACCCCGACCAACCACCCTTCTAAGCAGGCCGATCCGGTCCGCCCAGGTGCTCCCCGAAGAACGCCAGCGTCCGCTCCCACGCGTCCGCCGAGGCCTCCGGGTCGTGCGTCATGCCCTGGACCCGCATCAGCATGCCGAGCGGACCGGTGTACTGGGCGAGGAACGAGTGTGTCGCCTCCGGGTACACCTTCAGGTCCGACGAGACGCCCGCGCGGTCCAGGCCGGCCCGCAGCTTGTCGACCTCGCCGACGTCGACCACCTTGTCGCGCGCGCCGAAGCTCGCCACGACCGGGCACGGGGCCGACAGCATCTGGTCCAGCGCAGCGGGCTCCTGCCGCCCCTTCGGGAGCAGGCCGTAGTTCACGGCAGCGGCGTCGAACCCGCCGCGGCCCGCCGCCACCAGGGCGAACCGACCGCCCATGCAGAACCCGATGATCCCGACCCTGCTGGTGCAGTCCGGCCGGTCCGCGAGCGCCGCGCGCTCGGCCTCGAGCCGCTCGTAGGCAGGGCCCTGGTCGGCGATGAAGCTGCGGAATGCCTGCCGGAGACAGCGTCCCCGCTGGTACATCGACGGGGCGTGCACGAGGTAGCCCCGTTCGGCGAGGTAGTCGCAGACGCGACGCACCTCTGCGGTCATCCCGTACGCGTCGTGCACGACGACGACGCCGGGGAACGGCCCGGGGCCGTCGGGAACGGCGGTGTATCCGGGATGCACGCGACCTCCTGGGGCTGGACGAGATGCCTGGGACCGTACCGCACCTTATGCATGGTGCACACCCCTTCCGGGCGACATGATGTGCACCATGTTCACCAGTACAGAGGCCGCGATGGACCTACGGGTCGCCGCGTACGCCGTCATCACCGACGACCAGGGCCGTATGCTGCTGCCGCACTGGAACGAGGGCACGCGCAGCGGCTGGACCATGCCGGGTGGTGGGATCGACCCGGGCGAGGACCCGGCCGACGCCGCCGTCCGGGAGGTCCTCGAGGAGACCGGCTACCACGTGGAGCTGGACGGCCTGCTCGGCGTCGACAGCTTCCTGATTCCCGGCCCGGAGCGCGTCTTCCCGTCGGACCGCCCGGTCCACGCGCTGCGGATCGTGTACCGGGCGCACATCACCGGCGGTGAGCTGCGCGTCGAGGAGGACGGTTCGACCGACGGCGTCGCCTGGCACACGCCGCAGGAGGTCGATGCACTCGACCGGGTTCCCCTCGTGGACATCTCCCGCCGCTGGGCGGGCCTGGTCGGCTAGTACACGTCTACGGGCGCAGCGATGGCGGGAAGCCCGTCCAGCGCAGGTCCTGCGGCAGGTGGCCCATGTCGTTGAACAGCACGACGGTCGGCGGCAGGCCGTCGCGGTACTCGAGCACCGTCAGCGCGGTGTTGCCGCTGTTCAGCCCGAGCCATCGGGCGGGCGGCGCGTCCAGGGCGTGGCGGAGCAGCCACGCGACCTGGAACGCATGGGTCACCAGGACCTCGCGGGTCTCGGTCTCGGCGGGCTTCGCGAACCGGTCCACCAGCTCGGTGGCGAGCCGTTCGCCCGGCGCACGCTCCGCGTCGTCGTACCCGTCGAAGAACCCGGCCCAGGCCGGCGGGAGGTCCGGCGCGGCCGGGACGTGCGGCACGTGGTCGACCAGCTCGGCGGCCTCGGCGACGGGCACGCCCGGCAGGTGCTCGCCGATCACGTGCGCGCTCGCCGCCGCACGGGGCAGCGGCGAGTGCCAGACCGTGTCGATCGGCAGGCCGGCGAGCCGCTCGCCCAACAGGCCGGCCTGCCGCCGTCCGACGTCGGTCAGGTCGCCGAACGCGTCCGCGGCGCCGTGGCGTGCCAGGTAGAGGTGTCTTGTCGCCATCCGAAGAACCTACTGCCCGCCGGTGTCTCTAGGCACCCCGCTGGATGCCGAGGGTCGAGATCAGGTCCTCGTGCAGCTCCATCCACACGACGTGGCACGACCCTATGCCCGTGCCCGCAACCCATTCACCTTGCCCGGACCGCGCCTTGCCGAGCGCCGCGGAGAACCGGGTGTCGTACCCCTCGAACCGGGCGAGCGCCGAAGTCAGCTCTGCGACCAGCGGTGCCAGCTCACCGTCCAGCGCCGCGAGCTCTCCCAGCACCCGCGCGTCCCACTCCGGGTCGGTGTGGGTGTTCGGGGTAAGCCGGTCGCCGTCCTCCGGACGGAGCTGCCAGTCGGTGCACGCCTGCAGCAGGCGGGCGTTCAGCGGCCCGAACGCCTCGTGGGCCCGCTCGACGACGGGCCGGGCGCCGGCGTCGCGCAGCTCCTCGGCCAACCGCCGGTCGTCCTCGGCGCGGCCGCGGTCGGTCATGGACCAGCCGGCGGTTCCGGCGAACGCTGCCTGCCTGACCCAGCCGTACGCCTCGTCGTCGAGCAGGATCTCGCGGGTGTCCGCCTCGTCGAGGCCGAACCGGGCGGCGACGGCGTCGTCGTCGGCCATGCCCTGGATCCGGACGGAGTGGAGCACGAGCAGCTCGGGCTGCGAGGATCGGGCGAGTGCCGGGTTGTGCGTCATATTTCGCACCGTGCATCCTTCGGCGACCGGTGTCAACGCAGGTAGATACGCCCAGGGAGAAGCCATGACGAACAGCTCCGCCGTCTCGCACACCGCAGGAACGCCCGGGAGCCCGGGGCGCGCGTCCGGGCCGGCGCGTGTGGTGCACGGCCCCGACGACTTCGCCAGGGTCCGGTCCGGCGATGTGCTCGTGTGCCGGTTCACGGAACCGGCCTGGACGGCGCTGTTCGGCGTCGTGGCCGCCGTCGTCACGGAGACGGGCGGCGTGCTGTCCCACGCCGCGATCGTGGCGCGCGAGCACGGTATCCCCGCGGTGCTCGCGGTCCCCGGCGCCATGACGACGCTGCGCGACGGCGAGACCGTCACCGTCGACGGCGACGCCGGACGGGTCAGCGCTCACGAGCCGAGCTGAGCGACCACCTCCTCCTATCCTGGGACCAACCCACCCGGAAGGCACGACATGAGCTTCAGCCACCCCACCGGCACACGGGGCGCCAAACAGCCGGGACGCATGTTTCGCTGGATGAACCGGCTGCTCATCGGTCGCGCCCGGCGCACCGACCGCACGACCATGGGGATGAACCTCCTGGTCCTGACCACGGTCGGGCGCAAGAGCGGCCAGCCTCGCGAGACCCCGCTCGCCTGGTTCCCCGGACCCGACGGCAGTTGGCTGGTCGTCGCGTCGGCCGGGGGCGCACCCGCCAACCCGGCCTGGTACCTCAATCTCGCAGCCCGTCCGGACGAGGTGACCGTCGAACAGGCGGGCCGCAAGGTCGCCGTGACCGCCCGGGAGCTGCACGGTGCCGAGCGGGCGGAGGCCTGGACGAAGATCACCACCGAGGTGGACCAGTTCCGCAGGTACGAGGAAGGCACTGACCGGGAGATCCCGGTCATCCGGCTCACGCCGCGGTCCTGAGCCCGGGTGGGTGTCAGTGCTCGTGGGTAGTGTCGTGGGCATGACGCACGCCGCCACCACGTCCCCGGCCGCCACAGCTCTCCAGACCGCGGACTGGCGGCGGCGCGTCTTCGCGCTGTACGCCGGCGTCCGCGTCCGTGCGGCAGAGGACCCGGCCGCCGCGCACGCCTACTGGACCATGACCCGCGACGAGCTCTTCGCGACCCATCCGGCGTCACCGATCCTCCCCGAGGACAAGCCCGGCTTCACCGGCCTGTCCGTCACCCCGTACGACCCGGCCTGGCGCCTGACCGCCCCCGTCGTGCAGGCAGAGCCAGGGCCCGACGGCGCTCCCCGCCGCCTCGACGTCCCGACCGGGACCGACGGCGTCGTGCCGTTCGAGCTGCTCGGCAAGGTGGTCCTGCCCGGGCTGGGCTCGCTCGACGTCTGGCGCCTCGCCTCGTACGGCGGCGGCCTGTTCGTGCCGGTCAAGGACACGCTCGCCGGCGCCGCCGGCGGCACGTACGGCGGCGGGCGCTACCTCCTGGACAGCATCAAGGGCGCGTGGCTCGGCCACGCGGGCGGCACCGACGGCCACGCGGGCGGGTACGACGACGGCGTCGGCGAGCTGGTCCTCGACCTCAACTTCGCCTACAACCCGTCCTGCGCCTACGACCCGGCATGGACGTGCCCGCTCGCCCAGCCGGGCAACATGCTCGACGTCGACGTCCCCGTGGGCGAGCGCACTCCGCACTGAGACACGGACGCGAGGCGAGGTGAGGCTATCCAGCCCTCCCCCGGGCGTTGGCCTCGCGCCCCGAGTCCTGGTTGCCTGGGGCCATGACCACCGAACCATCCGAGCGGGGTCGCCCCGGCACCGGCCGTCCCGTCGTCGGGCACGCGGGCGAACCGCACACCGAAGGACTCGCCGAGCGGCTGAACTGGCTGCGCGCGGGAGTGCTCGGCGCCAACGACGGGATCGTGTCGGTGGCGGCAGTCGCCGTCGGCGTGGCAGCGGCGACCACGCGGACCGGGCCCATCCTCACCGCCGGCCTCGCCGCCCTGGTGGGTGGCGCGATCTCGATGGCGCTGGGTGAATACGTGTCGGTCTCCAGCCAGTCCGACAGCCAGAAGGCCCTCATCGCCAAGGAGAAGGCCGAGCTCGCCGAGATGCCAGAGGAGGAGCTCGCCGAGCTGGCGGAGCTCTACGCGGCCAAGGGTCTCTCCCCCGGCACCGCCCGCCAGGTCGCCGTCGAGCTCACCGAGCACGACGCCCTCTCCGCACACCTGGACGCCGAGCTCAACATCGACGAGAACGAGGTGGTCAGCCCCTGGAACGCGGCGATCGCTTCGGCGGTGGCATTCACCCTCGGCGCCGTGCTGCCGCTCGTGGCGGTGCTCCTGATCCCCGAGCCCTGGCGGGTCGCCGCCACCTTCGCCGTCGTGCTGGGAGCTCTCGCCGGGACCGGCTGGACCGCCGCATGGATCGGCGGCGCGCCGCGCGTGCGGGCGACGGCGCGGGTGGTCGTCGGCGGTGCGCTCGCCCTGGGCGCGACCTTCGCCGTCGGCTCCCTGCTCGGCACGACGGCGATGGGGTGAGTACCGTTAGCGCCCGATGAACACCATCGACATCACACCGCCCCCTGCCGGTGCGCCATCGGAGGCCTATGGCGTGCACTCCGAGGTCGGCCATCTGCGCAAGGTCCTGGTCTGCGCACCAGGACTCGCGCACCAGCGACTCACCCCGTCCAACTCGGCCGACCTGCTGTTCGACGACGTCCTGTGGGTGGAGCGCGCCCAGCAGGACCACGCCGACTTCGTGGCCGAGCTGCGCAGCCGCGACGTCGACGTCGTCGAGCTGCACGCCCTGCTCGCGGAGACGCTCCGTGTGGCGGGTGCCCGCGACTGGCTGCTGGACCGCAAGATCGTCCCGGAGATCGTGGGCAACGGCCTGGTCGAGGCGACGCGCGAGTACCTCGAGTCCCTGCCGGAGCACGAGCTGGCCCGATACCTGATCGGCGGCCTCGCCGTCGCCGACGTGCCGGAGCTGCCGCCGGGCTTCCGCGCCCTGGCTGACATGAGCCCCGACGCACGCGAGTACCTCATGCCGCCCCTGCCGAACACCCTCTTCACGCGGGACACCACGTGCTGGATCTACGGCGGCCTCACGCTCAACCCGCTGTACTGGCAGGCGCGCCGCGACGAGACCCTGCTCATGAAGGCGGTCTACACGTTCCACCCCGACTTCGTGGGCAGTCGCGTGTGGTGGGGCGACCCGGAGACCAGCCACGGCGAGGCCACCTTCGAGGGCGGCGACATCATGCCGATCGGCAACGGCACCGTCCTGATGGGCATGAGCGAACGCACCTCGCGGCAGGCGATCACTCAGGTGGCCGCGTCCCTGTTCGAGCAGGGCGCCGCCGAGCAGATCGTCGTCGCGGGCATGCCACGGCTGCGTGCCGCGATGCACCTGGACACGATCATGACCTTCGTCGACGTCGACACCGTCACGGTCTACCCGCGCATCGTGGACCGCGTGCACCCGTTCGTGCTGCGCCCGGACTCCGGTCCGCTCGGGGTATCGGTGACCGACGCCGGGGGCTCGTCCTTCCTCGACGTCGTGGGGCAGGCCTCCGGGCTGGGCGAGCTGCGGGTCATCGAGACCGGCGGTGACGTCTACGAGTCGGAGCGCCAGCAGTGGGACAGCGGCAACAACTCGGTCGCCGTCGAGCCCGGCGTCGTGTTCACCTACGACCGCAACACCACCACGAACGACCTGCTGCGCAAGGCAGGGGTCGAGGTGATCGAGATCGCGGGCGGCGAGCTGGGCCGCGGCCGCGGCGGCGGGCACTGCATGACGTGCCCGATCATTCGCGAACCCGTGAGCTGGTAGACGCCGGCGTGGCGCGACACGCCGTAGCGTCGCGCCACGCCGGTGACTTGGTGCATCCTTGGGTTGCAGTTCCGGAAAAGCCATAGACGCTACCAAGTCCTCGTTGTACCTTTCTTCACACACGGCCTTCGTGCCGTGGCGGCCGGTTGTGTGTCTGCACTGCTTGCCGGAGTACCGATACGAGTCAGATCCGAACACGACGGAAGGACGAGATCCACGATGGTCCGCACCAGCTCTGCACTCCAGGCCTCAGGTCTGTGCACGGTCAGTGCTGCCACCGCGTCGTCCTGCCCGACCACTGCGCAGCACCTGCGGGACGGCCGTGAGGCCATACGAGGCGCCATACGCCGCTGATCCGGTTCTGCCGGACCAGTGCACGTGAGCCGCCTCGGGATGCCTGTTCCCGGGCGGCTCTTGTCGTCCCGGGACCGGACAGCCCCGCACAGCGTCACCCGAACGACCAGCGAAGAAACGAGAAGGACAAGCTCACCGGAAGGAGCAGGCCCGTGGCCGACGTCCTAGTCCTCAATGCCGGCTACGAGCCGCTGCACCGGGTATCGGTCCGGCATGCCATCCATATGCTCGTGCGCGAGGTCGCGGTCGTCGAGGAGGCGGTCGACGGCCGCTCCTTCGGGCCGTTCCCCTTACCGCGCGTGCTCCGGCTGGTCCGGTACGTCACGATGCGGTGGCTCTACAAGTCGGGCGGGGCGCCCGCGTGCACCAAGCAGGGCGTCAAGCGGCGCGACGGCCTGTGCGCGTACTGCGGTGGCCCTGCCGAGACGGTGGACCACATCCTGCCGCGGTCGCGCGGGGGCCCGTCGACGTGGATGAACCTCGTGGCAGCGTGCTACCCGTGCAACTCGCACAAGGCGGACCGCACGCCGGCGGAGGCCGGCATGGTGCTCCACGTGACGCCACACGTCCCACGCGCCGAGTACGCGCGCGCCATCCGGCACCGGGCAGCCCGAGCGGCCTAGGCGAGGTCGGGGCACGCTCCGGTCACGCCCGCGGGGCAGGCCCGGGCGCGGGCTCAGGCCCGGGCGCGATGATCCTGGTGACCGAATGGCGCACGTCGGCCCGGACCTCGTCGACGTCGATCTCCGGCTCGCCCAGAGCGGACAGGAGGCCGCCGACCGTGAGCACGGATCCGAGCACCGTCGCCAGGACCTGGCCGAGCAGACGGTCCGCCGGCACCACTGGGTCGACCAGCTCCGGCTGCCGGGACTGCGCCTCGCGCAGCGCGCCGATCTTGGCCGTGCTCGAGGCCGTGCTCGAGGCCGCCGACTGGTCCGGGGTGCTGAACCCACCCGGTCGCTCCAACGAGTGCCAGAGCACGAGCCGGACGAAGTCGGGACGGCCCACCGCGAAGTCGAACAGCCGAGCGGCGTAGCCGGGCAGGTCATCGGCCTCGAACGGCACGGCGTCCATCAGATCGAGGATCCGCGCGGCGACCACCTGGTCGAACAGCGCCTCCTTGCCGCCGAAGTACGCGTAGATGCGCTGCTTGTTCGCTTCGGCACGCTCCGCGATCCGGTCCACCCGCGCACCGGCCAGGCCGTACCTCGCGAACTCCGCGGCTGCCGCCTCGACGATCCGCTCGGGCGTCGAGGCACGTCCGACGTCGGCGCGGGGGCTGGGCACGCCCCTCACGGCCTGCCGGGTCGGCGGACCGGCGCCGCGGTCGACGTGATCTCCTCGGCGACCGCCCAGAGGCGGGTCGCCGTCCGGGCGTCGCGCATGCGCCGGCTCAGCCGGGCGCGCCTCGGCCTGCCGGTCAGCCCGTAGCGCGGGCCGTAGTAGCCGCCCGCCTCTGCCTCTCGACCGGCGGCGGCGAGCAGGATCGAGCCGGCGCCGTCCTCGGGCGTCATCATGGGGAGCAGGCCGCCGCCGTTCCACCGGACCGGCTGCTCCCGGCCCATGCTCGGCCCGGTGACCTGCAAGTTCGTGCGCGTGAGGCCCGGGTGGGCGGCGGTGCTGAGCAGGGACCAGCCGTGCTTCCCGGCCACCCGCGCCAGGTGCTGGGCGAGGTGCACGTCGCCCAGCTTGGACTGCGAGTACGCGTCCATCGCGCGGTACGTGCGACGCTCCCAGTCGAGGTCGCTGAAGTCGATCCGGCCGAAGTTCGCGGCGGCCGAGGCCATGGTCGCGACCCGGGGCGCCGGCGCTGACAGGAGCAGCGGCAGCAGGAGGTTCGTCAGCGCGAACGGGCCCAGGAAATTGGTGCCCCACTGCAGCTCGTGGCCGTCGGCCGTCTCGAACCGCCGCGGCGGGACCGACACGCCGGCGTTGTTGACGAGGGTGTCGAGCCGGTCGAGATCGCGCTTCAGCCCCTCTGCGAACGCGCGCACCGACGCGAGGTCGGCGAGATCGAGGAGCCGCACCTCCGCCTGGGCATCCGTCCGTACAGCAAGGATCCCGGCGAGCGCGTCGGCACCCTTCTCGGGGTCGCGTACGGCGAGCACCACCCGGGCGCCCGCGACCGCCAGCGCCGTGGCGGCCGCACGCCCCGTACCGCTGTTGGCGCCCGTGACGACGACGGTGCGACCGGTCTGGTCCGGAACGAGGTACATGCAGCTCCTCGGAAGAGGCAGTCCAACCAACTCGTTGGTTGGCTGTTTCCACCATGCCGTGCGGCGCTCGGCACCACAACCCTGGTGCTCGAAGGTGAGGCCGCGCACCGATCCACCCGGCGCACGTCGCTCCGGTCGGTAGAACGTCAGGAGGTCGGTAGCCCGGGCGGCCCGACACCGAGAGTTTAAACCACCCCCCGGGGGCACGCGGGGGGGAGCGGGCCCCCCCGGGCCCCCCCCGGGGGGT
>NZ_JBEZZF010000114.1:0-9515 GCF_040639055.1 Promicromonospora sp. NPDC023987
AGCGGCGGGGCGAGTGCCTCATCCGCGACTTCCAGGCCCGGTACGGCCGGGCGAAGGTCATGGCGCCGTGTCGGCCCGGCGCGGCTGAGCCGACAAATACCCCGCACTCAACGACGTAGCAGGAGAGGAGAGGTGTGGAGCGCATCATCGTTCCCGCGCGGTCGGTCGGGGTGCTCGGGGACGCCTGGCGGGCGTGCGTCGGCACCGGACGGTTCAACCTCGCGCTGCGCCAGGACTACCAGGACTCCCTTGCCCTGGTGCAGCGCGAGATCGGCTTCCGGTACATCCGCGGCCACGGCCTGCTGCACGACGACGTCGGCGTCCACCGCCCGTACGACGTCGGCGGCCGCCGCGGCACCGCCTACGTGTTCACCTACGTGGACCAGGTGGTGGACACGTACCTGAGGCTCGGGATCAAGCCGTTCCTCGAGCTCGGGTTCATGCCGACGGGCCTCGCCTCCGGCGACCAGAGGGTGTTCTGGTGGCTGGGCAACGTCACCCCGCCCCGTGACCACGCCGAGTGGGCGAGGCTGGTGCGGGCCCTGCTGCGGCACCTCATCGACCGGTACGGCCTCGACGAGGTGCGGACCTGGCCCGTCGAGGTCTGGAACGAGCCCAACCTCACCCACTTCTGGAAGGACGCCGACCAGGACGCGTACTTCCGCCTCTACGAGGCGTCGGCCCTGGCCGTGAAGGACGTCGACGCCGGGCTCCAGGTGGGCGGCCCCGCCATCTCGCCGGGGGCGGACGACTGGTGGGAACCCTTCGCGGAGTTCGTCACCACGCGCGACCTGCCCGCCGACTTCCTGTCCGTGCACGCCTACAGCTCAGGTCCCGCTCAGCATGTTCCGTTCGGCGTCTACCAGACCTTCCGCCGTCCCCAGCACCTGCTCGACCAGTTCGCCAACCCCCGCAAGCTCCTCGCCGGGACGGCGCTCGCGGACCGGCCGCTGCACGTCACGGAGTTCAACACGAGCTACCGGCCCGACAACCCCGTGCACGACACGGCGTACAACGCCGCCTACCTCGCACCGGTCCTCGCGGAGGGCGGCGAGCACGCGGACTCCTTCGCCTACTGGACGTTCAGCGACGTCTTCGAGGAGGAGGGCGTGCCCGCGGCGTTCTTCCACGGCGGGTTCGGGATGCTGGCCCACCGGCAGGTGCGCAAGCCGACCTTCCACCTGTACGCGTTCATGGCCCGGATGGGGCAGGAGGTGCTGGCCCGCGGCGTCGACCACCTGGTGACGCGCCATCCGGAGACCGGCCAGGTGACGGTGCTCGCGTGGCAGCCGGTGGGCGGCACCGAGGACCCGGCCGAGCCGGACCGGCACGAGCTACGGCTGAGCATCCCGGTCGCGGCAGGCTCGACCAGCGGGACGCGCGTGTTCGTCCTGCGGCACGACGTCGACGAGTCCGCCGGCAACGCCTGGGCGGCGTGGTGCGAGATGGGGCGACCCGCGTCGCCGTCGGGCAGGCAGCTGGACGCGCTGCACGAGGCGAGCGAGCCCGCCCGGCGCGCGTACTCGCTGCCCGTGACCCCGACCGGATCGGCCGGCGAGGCGAGGGTCGACCTCGACCTGACGCTGGCCCGGCACGGCGTCACGCTCGTGACCCTGGACCCGATCCGTGACGAGACCCCAGCGTGGCTGGACGACTCCCGGATCCTCGGCCGTTGAGTGCTGGCTATTTGTCAGCTCAAAACGATTCAATCCCACAAATACCCAGCACTCAGCGGATGGAGCAGACGTGATCGACTCCAAGATCCTGTACGGCGGCGACTACAACCCCGAGCAGTGGCCACGTGCCGTCTGGGAGCAGGACTACGCGGCGTTCGACCTGGCCTCGATCGACACGGTGACCCTCAACGTCTTCTCCTGGGCGACCGTGCAGCCGGGCGAGGACACTTACGACTTCGCGCAACTCGACGCGGTCGTCGCCCGTGCGGTCGACGGCGGACGCCGCATCGTTCTGGCGACGTCGACCGGCGCACTGCCGCCGTGGCTGGCGCACCAGCACCCGGAGGTGGAACGCACGGACTTCCAGGGGCGCCGACACGTGTACGGGCAGCGGCACAACGCCTGCCCCAGCTCCCCGGTGTACCGGCGGCTCTCCGCGGAGCTGGCCGGCCGGATCGCCGAACGCTACGCCGGCACACCCGGCCTCGTCGCCTGGCACGTCGGCAACGAGTACGGCGGGTTCGACGGCGGCTGCTGGTGCGACCTGTGCGCGGCAGGGTTCCGGAACTGGCTGTGCGAGCGGTACGGCACCCTCGCGCGCCTGAACGACGCGTGGAACGCGACCTTCTGGTCGCACACGTTCACCGACTGGGACCAGATCGTCCCGCCGAACATGCTCAGCGAGCACTGGCGGGGTCCCGACCACACTGCGTTCCAGGGCATCACCCTCGACTACCGGCGGTTCATGTCGGACGCGATGCTGGCCAACTACCGCGACGAGAAGATGCGGATCCGGGAGCACGATGCGACCACGCCGGTGACGACCAACTTCATGGGCATGTTCCGGCCCATCGACTATCACCGCTGGGCCGCCGACCTCGACGTCGCGTCCTGGGACAACTACCCGCCGGGGCAGCGCGAGCACGCCCGCATGGCCCTGGCGCACGACCTCATGCGCGGCCTCAAGGACGGCGCTCCGTTCTGGGTCATGGAGCAGACGCCGACGATCACCGCCTCCCGCGACGTGAACCCGGTGAAGCGGCCGGGCGTGCTCCGGCTGTGGTCGTGGCAGGCCATCGCGCACGGCGCGGACGCCGTCCTCTACTTCCAGATGCGGCAGTCCAGGGGCGCGTGCGAGAAGTACCACGGCGCAGTCCTGGACCACGCCGGACGCACGGACACCCGGTCCTTCCGGGAGGTCGCGGGCCTGGGCGCGGAGCTCGCCGCCCTGGGCGACGCAGTGGTCGGCGCGCGGACGCCGGCCCGGGTCGCCCTGCTGTTCGACTGGGACAGCTGGTGGACGGCCGAGATGACAGACGGCTTCAACCGGCACGTGAAGTACCCGGCGGTCGTGCTGGCCTACTACCGCGCGCTGTGGTCGGCGGGCACGCAGGTCGACGTCGTGCCGGTGACGGCGGACCTGTCGCGGTACGACGTCGTCGTGGCGCCGCTGCTGCACGTGCTGGGGGGCGACGTCGCGGAACGCCTGGAGGCCGTGGTGCGGCGCGGCGGCTCGCTGCTGACCACCTTCTGGTCGGGCCGCGCAGACGAGGACGCCAACGCCTACCTCATGGATGCGCCCGGACCGCTCGGGCGGGTGCTGGGCGTGCGCGTCGAGGAGACGGACTCGGCGGAACCGGGCGTCGTGAACCCGGTGACGCTCCGTTCGCCGGTCGAGCCAGTCGAGACCCGGTCCGACGCGACGCTCGTCTTCGAGGTGCTCGTGCCCGAGGGCGCCGAGGTGATCGGCACCTACGGCGCCGAGTTCTACGCGGGTACGCCGGCGGTGACACGCCACCGCCCCGACGGCCCCGACGGCGGCGCGGCCTGGTACGTCGCGACCGGCCTGGACGACGTCGGCGTGGACTGGGTCGTGCGACGGGTGCTCGACGGGCACGGCCTCGTCGGGCCGTACGCCGACGTGCCCGACGTCGAGCTCGCGGTACGGTCCAAGGACGGCGTGCGGTTCGCGTTCGTGCTGTCGCACTCCACCGAGCCGGTCGAGGTGACGGCGCACGCCTCCGGCGTCGACCTGCTGACCGGACGTGGCGTACGGCAAGGAGAGGCCCTCGTGCTCAACCCGACGGACGTGCTCCTGCTGCGCGAGGACGCGCCGGAAGAACCGGCGTGAGCTCCGCCGGAGGGGCGCGAGAGGGCGCGCGGCGGGAGTTCGGCGAGGGTGTTCTCGGCCGGGTGACCGCCGTCGTCTACTGGTACCTGATCGTCGAGGCGCTGCTCGTGGTCGCCGCCCTGCCAGGGGCCGTCGCGTCGCTCTTCCTGGAGCGCACGCCGGGCAACGCGCCGCTGTTCGCGCTGTGCCTGGTGCCGGTGGGGCCGGCGGTGTCGGCCACGCTGTTCGCGCTCCGCGACCGGACCAGGGCCGAGGGGCTCACCCCCGCGTCGTCGTTCTGGCAGGGGTACCGGCTGAACTGGGCGGACGCGCTCAAGGTGTGGGTGCCCGGGCTGGTCGTGGGGGTGGTGATCCTGCTGGGTCTCGCGAACGTCGGTGCGGGCGGGGTGCCCGGCTGGTACGCGGGCGCTCTGGTGACGATCGGTGCGGGCCTGGCCCTGTGGCTGGTGAACGCGCTGGTCATCGTGTCGTTCTTCGCGTTCCGGACCCGGGACGTCGTCCGGCTGGCCGCGCACTTCCTCGGCGCCCGTCCGCTCGTCACGCTGGGCTCGCTCTCGCTCCTGGTCCTGGCCACGGGGATCGTAGCGCTGACCACCGAGGCCCTGTTCGGTCTGTTCGCGGTGGTGTGGCTCGCCCTCGTCCTGCGCAACGCGCGGCCCCTGCTGGCCGACGTCGAGAACCGGTTCACCGGCGAGTCGTGAGCCGCTCGGCGCCGTTCACCTGGGCGTCGACCGTGGGTCTGGCGTCGGACACCTCGTGGTCGTAGCGTCGGCGCCGGACGATCCAGGTCGACGAGAGGCCCCCGCATGACCTCCACTTTCCGCGCTCGGACGCACCGCACGGTCGCAGTGCTGCTGGGCACGAGCCTGCTCGCCGCGGGCACCGTCGGTACCGCCGTCGCCGGCCCCGGCCGGCCCGGGCAGCCCGACACCCGCGGCACCGACGACGTGCTCTACCGGCAGGGCTTCGACTCCCTCGCGGACGGCCTGCTGCCGCGCTCCGAGGACCCGGGCATCGAGCCCGGCACGGTCGGCTGGACGCACGAGGCACCACGCGGCTGGTCCGTCGAGAACGGTCCGGCTCTGGCAGAAGGCGGCGTGGAGGAGTGGCGCGGCTGGTCGTTCACCACCCGCGACTTCTGGACCGACGCAGAGGACCAGATGCGCTACCGGTTCGCCCGCGCGCAGGACGTGATCGCCGTGGCGGACTCCGACGAGTTCGCCGACGGCGCCGGCACGCCCGGCAGCTACGCGACGACGCTGGCCTCCACGCCGATCAAGGTCAAGGGCCGGGACGAGGTGGAGCTCACCTTCGACTCCCACTACCGCGGCTGGGCCGGGCAGACCGGCCGGGTCACCGTCGCGTTCGACGGCGGCGCGGAGACCGAGGTGGTCCGGTACGACAGCGACACGGTGACCGACGACTACGACGGGGCACTGCTGAACGCGACCGAGACCGTGCCTGTCGACGTGCCGCGCGGCGCCAAGCGGGCGGTCTTCCGCTGGCACTTCACGGCGGACGCGAACTCCTGGTACTGGGCGATCGACTCGGTATCGGTCCGCGCGCCCCTGCCCCCGGCCGACGGCGACCCGACGTCGGCGTGGGTGCTCAGCGACATCCAGGGCGACCCCGACGACCTCGGCCACGCCGTGCGCGACCTCGGCGCCGTCCGCCCGGACGCGGAAGGGCTGCTCATGGTGGGCGACATCGTCGCCTCTGGCTCACCCGAGCAGTGGCAGGACGTCGACGACGTCATGACCGGTGCTGCCGACGTCCTGCCCGAGCAGGTGGTTGCGGGAATCGGTAACCACGAGAGCTACACGGGCGAGCCGTGGGAGGTCCTGCGCGACCGGTTCCTCGACTTCGCCCAGCGGGACCGGGTGTGGGACGAGTACCTGCTGGAGGGCTCGGGCGGCGCGGTGCCGGTCCTGGTCCTCGGCCAGGAGGAGGCCCGCCCGCCGGAGGTCCCGATGTCGCGCGAGCAGGTCGAGTGGCTGCGCGACCGGCTCGCGTACTGGTCCGACCGGGACAAGCAGGTGCTGGTCATGTCGCACTTCCCGCTCGGCGACACGGTCTCGGCGTCGTGGATCCCCTGGTACAGCGACAGCTACCAGTACAACGACGAGCTGACCGAGCTGCTCGGCGCCCACCCCAACGCGATCCTGTTCAGCGGGCACACGCACTACCCGTTCGAGCTCGGCGACTGGGCGGTGCAGCGCCGCACGGCGGGAGGCCACCCGGACGGCTTCTGGACGGTGAACACCGGTGCGGTCCAGGTGGAGTGGGACGCACGCGGCGAGAGCACGTCCGGCATCGAGGAGGTCGTCACGCGCGACGTCAACCGGGGGCTCACGGTGGACGTGTTCGACGACCGAGTGGTCGTCGAGGCGCGGGACTTCGGCACGGTGGACGCCCAGGCGCCCGACAACGACGTCAACGAGGTGGTCCGGTCCGTGACCATCCCCAACCCGCTGGTCGGGTAGCGGGCGGTATGGCGGGGAGACGTTGTCCGATCTGGGGCGTTGCGTCAGGGTGAGCGCATGGTGATCAAGCAGGGGGACCCGGTACGGCTGACCTACCGCTATCTGCGGCTGGCGATCGTCGCGGTGGTGCTGGTGCTGTTCGTGTCGTTGGCGATGCAGATCGCCGCCGACCACGGGAGGCTCGGTTCCGGCGAGGAGTGGTGGCACGCGTCGATCAGCGCCTACTTCTACTCGCCGGTACAGAGCATCTTCGTGGGCACGCTGGTGGGCATCGGGACGTGTCTCATCGCGATCAAGGGCCGGCACGGGGCCGAGGAGGTGCTGCTCAACTTCGCGGGCATGTTCGCGTTCGTGGTGGCGCTGGTCCCGACGCCGCTCGACGCCGCGATGTGCACCGGCGAGCCGTACTGTCTCGACGTGCCGGAGCGGGTGGGCAACAACGTGGGGACGCTGCTCCTCGTCGGTGGCCTGGTCCTGGTGCTCGCGACCTGGCCACGGCGGCGCGACCTGGGCAGCCGCCAGGGGGCCGACCTCTGGCTGACCTGGCTGACGTGGGCCACGACCGGCACCTGGCTGCTGGCGTGGCCGGCGAGCTTCCTTGCGTTCGCCCACTACGCCGCGGCGATCCTGCTGTTCGTCTGCCTCGTGGCCGTCGCCTGGATCAACGGCTCCGACCACGCGGTCACGGCACAGGCGCTCGAGCGGCTGCGCGGCATGTCGGCGGCCGCGTACCGGGTCTGGTACCGCTGGATAGCGGTGGTGATGGCCGTGGTGCTCGTGGTGGGTCTGACCACCATGGTCGTCCTCGACCGGTACCTGCCGGACCTGTTCCCGCAGACGCTGTTCGTGGTCGAGACCGTGATGATGCTGACCTTCGCGCTCTTCTGGCTGCTCCAGACCATCCAGTTCTGGGACATCGGCCTGCCGGCGCGCGCACTTGTCGAGAACCGGAAGGCTCCTGGCGACACCCCGCTGTAGGTGCGCCGAGGCGTTCTTCCGGGTGCGCGGGGACTGGGTGCGAGCGAGGCGCGGCCGCCGTACGGTCGAGGAGCGGCGGCGTGGACGTCTCTCCACGGTCACGCCGTCGCACCACCCCATCGGGAGGGA
The DNA here is from genome assembly GCF_040639055.1 of Promicromonospora sp. NPDC023987. Taxonomy (NCBI): domain Bacteria; kingdom Bacillati; phylum Actinomycetota; class Actinomycetes; order Micrococcales; family Promicromonosporaceae; genus Promicromonospora; species Promicromonospora sp. NPDC023987. The sequence continues at coordinate 7,398 of NZ_JBEZZF010000114.1, forward strand.
GCCCAGCATGAGCGAGAGCGAGTACGACCAGAACGAGGCAGCGTCAGGCCACGTGCCCAGCCCAGGACCGCAGGCCGTCCCCGGCCAGGACCGTGATACCGCGGACCGTGCGGAGACCAGGGCCGCGGAGACGCCGACGGAGAACCCGGGCCCGGCGGAGGACGACGAGCGGTCGGAGGCGATCCCCGGCGAGGACCCGGAGGACAACCCCGACCTCGAGGGCGAGGAGCGGTTCGACGCCGGCTGAGCGCCGGGCTTGACCGTCGAGCCGGCTCGACGGTCTACCGTCGGGGCATGGACAGGACGAGGATCCCCGAGCCGACGCCGCTCGGCCGCCCGCTGCCCGCGACGGAGGTCCCCGCCCTATGGACGTGACCCGCTCGATCATCCTGTTCCTCGCGGCGGCCGTGTTCGAGATCGGCGGCGCCTGGCTCGTGTGGCAGGGCGTCCGCGAGCACAGGGGCTGGCTGTGGATCGGCGCCGGGGTGATCGCGCTCGGGCTGTACGGGTTCTTCGCGACCCTGCAGCCCGACGCCCACTTCGGTCGGATCCTCGCTGCCTACGGGGGCGTCTTCGTGGCCGGGTCGCTCGTCTGGGGCATGGTCGTCGACGGCTTTCGCCCGGACCGGTGGGACGTCACCGGGGCGTTGATCTGCCTGGTCGGCGTCGCGGTGATCATGTACGCGCCGCGCGCGACGGCAGGCTAGGCGGTTCGACAGGGATCTATTCGACCGCTGGACATGACGCTACTCGTCCATTGGACAAGGCGAACGGTTGGGCGACATGCCATCGCGGATGGCAAGCGCGCAAGGCGTCAGGTGAGCCGGTTCTCGTCCGGCGCGAGCGGCGCACGCCAGTTCGCGAGCACCTCGGCGATCTTCGCGACGTCACGCTGTGATCCGTCCGCCACGGCCATGACCAGTTCGTAGACGTCGTCGAGCGGTGGGTCGAAGTAGAAGCCGTTCACCTCGTAGAAGGTTGCGACGGCAATGAGACCGAGGCGCTTGTTCCCGTCGATCAGCGCGTGGTTGTTGACAGTGGAATCGAGCAGCGCGGCAGCCTTGAGCTCGATCGTGGGGTAGGCCTCGACGCCCATCATCGAAGATGCTGGGCGGGTGACAGCGGAATCGAGCAGGCCTGGGTCGCGGACCTCGACGGTACGGCCGAGGAACTGTTCCGCGATCCATAGCAGCTCGGATGCGGTCAGATATCGGATAGCCATGCTCGGTGCTACTTGAGCCGGTCGAGGACCGGGCCGAAGCGGTCGACGGCGCGCTGGACGACGTCCTCGAAGTGTGCGCGCTCGTCGACGAACACGCGGATGGCCTCACGCGCGGCCTCCTGCTTCGAGATCCCCAGCCGTTCGGCAGTGGCGGTGAGAGCGCGGTCCTCTTCTTCGGTAAGGCGGAGTGTCATAGCCATTAGTGTGACTCCTCTGGACCAACGTCGCGCTCTGGATCGACCTGAAACCAAGGTATCACTCTGATACCAGACTGGAATTCCGGGTTGGAGGTCCGCACTCGAAACGGAGCCGATGGCTTTCCGGCTCGCTCCCCGTCGGACCTTCCATGGCGAAGAACGCTGGGGACAGCCCGCACTCCCGCGTGCAGGAGGCCGTCGACCGTCTCGTGGCCGACGGCGGTGAGGCCGACCTCCAGGTGGCGGTCATCCACAGGGGCGAGCTCGTCGTCGACGGGGTGAGCGGCCTGGCCGACGCCGGGCGACCGGGCGGACCCTGACCTGGTGGCTCCACGAGGCCGTGACCTGGTCCGCCGCCGGCGAGGCCGACCGGCTCGTCGCCGAACTTTTCGCTACCCCACCCCGAGGAGCCCGACCATGAACGAACCGCTGACCATGCTCGACGCCCGGTTCAGCGACCCGGACGCTGAGCCGACCAGCTGGCAGGCGACCCAGGAGGTGCTCGAGAACGCTCAGATCACCTGGCTGACCACCGTGCGCGTGGCCCCGCGCTGGTGTTCGCCGTCGACCCGTCCAAGGTGCTGGCCTTCGGCAAGGGCGAGTTCAGCCACACGCGCCACGTGCCCCGGCGGCCTTGAGTGGTCGGTAGAACGTCAGGTGATCGGCAACCCGGGTTACCGATCACCTGACGTTCTACCG
>NZ_JBEZZF010000115.1:0-9175 GCF_040639055.1 Promicromonospora sp. NPDC023987
GATCTGGGCGCACCGGCTGGGGGAGCCCGCGGCCCGCTCACCGCCTCCCCCCGCGGTGGGTGGGGCCCGTTTCAACCCCGGGGCGGGGCCTGCGGCCCTGACTCGACGTACTCGGTACGCCGAGTCAGGGCCGCAGGCCACCTCGTCGACCACCCCTACGTTCGGTGGCTTCGGAACCGGCGAGAGTTAGGCGCCTGCGGGGACCCGCTGGTCGAAGCCGTCGGTGAGCTGGCCCGTGTCGTAGTCCGCGCCGCCGCCGAGGCTCGGCATCATCGAGGTGAGCTGCGGCTTCCACTCGTCGTACTTGCCGGGGAAGCAGCGCTCCAGCAGGCCGGTCATCGCGGCGACGGCGGTCGAGGCGCCCGGTGAGGCGCCCAGCAGGCCGGCGATGGTGCCGTCCTGGGCCGCGACGACCTCGGTGCCGAACTCCAGCACGCCACCCTTGCCCTTGACCCACTTGATCACCTGGACGCGCTGACCGGCGGTGACCTTCTCCCAGTCGCCCGGCTGCGCGGTCGGCATGAACCGCTGCAGCTCGTGGAACTTGGTCTCCGGAGCGGCGGCTACCTGGCCCACCAGGTAGCTGGTGAGGTCGAGGTTCTTCACGCCGGCGCCGAGCATCGAGAAGACGTTGTGCAGGCGCAGCGACGTGATGAGGCCCAGGTACTTGCCCTTCTTGAGGTACTTGGGGCTGAAGCCGGCGTATGGACCGAACATCAGGTAGCTCTTGCCGTCCACGATGCGCGTGTCCAGGTGGGGCACGGACATCGGCGGCGCGCCGACGTCGGCCTTGCCGTACACCTTGGCCTGGTGCTGGGCGACGAGCTCCGGCTTGGCCGTGCGGAGGAACTCGCCCGAGATCGGGAAGCCGCCGTAACCGCGCGCCTCCTTGATGCCCGACGCCTGCAGCAGCGGCAGCGCGCCGCCGCCCGCACCGACGAAGACGAACTTCGCGGTGACGGTGCGGCCGCGGGTCCCGGCGTTCCAGGACCGGTCGCGCAGGTTCAGGCGCCAGCGGCCGTCGCGCAGCTTCTTGAGGCCGCGGACCTCGTGGTTCAGGTGCAGCTCGGTGTTGTGCTCTTCTGCGAAGTCGACCAGCTTCTTGGTGAGCGACCCGAAGTCGACGTCGGTCCCCGCGGCCGCGCGCGTCGCCGCGATCGGCTCGTCGGTGTCGCGGTCCAGGGTCATCAGCGGTGCCCACTGGCCGATGACGGCGGGGTCCGCGCTGAACTCCATGTCGCTGAACAGCGGGTGCACGCTCAGTGCCTCGTAGCGGCGGCGCAGGAAGTCGACGTTGTCGGCGCCACGCACGAACGTCATGTGCGGCGTGACGTTGATGAAGTCCGTGCCCTCCATCAGGCCGGCGGTCAGGAGGTGGTTCCAGAACTCGCGGGAGGTGTGGAACTGCTCGTTGATCGTCACCGCCTTGGAGATGTCGACCGAGCCGTCCTTGCGCTCCGGCGTGTAGTTCAGCTCGCAGAGTGCCGAGTGGCCGGTACCCGCGTTGTTCCACGGGTTGGACGACTCGAGCGCTACCTCGTCGAGACGCTCGTAGATTCCGATACGCCAGGTCGGCTCGAGGATCGTGAGCAGCGCGCCGAGGGTGGCACTCATGATCCCTCCGCCGATCAGCGCGACATCGACCTCTTCGGAGGGACGCGGGGCTGTCTGGAGGTAAGAAGTCACGTCAAGAACATTAGCGGGCTTGTGAAAAGCGGAACGAGCGCTGTGGCACGAATCACGTGGTCTCGGCCGTGACCTCCCTCACGCTCGTTCCGCACGCGTCACCGGGCCGGCACGGCGGACGGCCAGGGCCCGAGCTCCGGCACGGCACCGCGCAGCGGCGTCGTCGGGATGCGCCCGGCCAGCCACGCCACGACGTCACGCGGGTCACCGTCGACGTCGGCGACGGACACGCCGTCGGGCAGCCGCACGGCCAGGAACTCCCGCAGATGGGCGCACAGGGCGTCGTCCCAGGTCTCGTACCCGACGGCCTGGGGAGTGCCCGCCAGCGCGTCCACTCCGTGGATCCGGACCTCGCGCCACCAGGCGAGGAGGCAGCCGGACAGCGGCCCGCCGCGATACCCGCTCGGAGCGTCCCAGAGCGGCGAGCCCGGTGCCGGCCAGGTCTGCGCCAGGTCCGTACGGAGGCGCTCCAGGACCGCCACGTGCTCGGCGACGGAACGCCCGGCGCCTGCCTCGATCCCCGCGTTGCGCGCCTCCTGGCTCGCGTAGACGGGTACCACCTCGCCGCGCTCGGCGGCGTGGGCCTGGCCCAGCATCGCGCTGCCGATCCCCGCGATGTGGGACAGGACGTGCCCGCGGGTCCAGCCCGCCAGGGGCGACGGTCCGGCGAGGTGCTCGTCGGTCAGCTGCCGGACGGCGGCCAGGAGGGCGTCCAGCCCCGCGGTCGAGTCGGCGAGGGCGTGGGCGATCGGGGCGGTGCTCGTGGTCATGGATGTCTCTCCGGGTCGAGGAAGTGGTGGTGTGCTGGCGGTCAGGGCCAGAGGAGACCCCTGGTCCAGGCGTCAGCCCCTGCGCGGTAGAGCAGGCGGGTGTGCGGGCCGTCATCGGGCGCCTGCCAGAACTCGACCTCGGTGGGCGCGACCACGTAGGCGGTCCAGTCCGGCGCGGCCAGCTCCGGGTCGGCGCTCACGGCGCGCAGGGCCTCGGCGAAGGCACGGTCGTACACCTGCCGAGAGGCCAGCGGCTCGCTCTGGTGGTTGACCAGGCCGGCGGCACGGGAGGCGTCCGGGCGCGCGAGGAAGTCGGCGCGGCTCGCCTCCGGCCCGGCCGGCGCGGCGCTCCCGGTGACCTTGACCTGGCGGCCCAGCTCGGGCCAGAAGAACGTCAGGGCGGCGTGCGGGTTCGCCGCCAGGTCACGACCCTTCGGGCTCGTGGACTGCGACGCGAACCACCAGCCGTCCGCCGTCAGGTCCTTGAGGAGCAGCGTCCGCGCGTGGACGTGCCCGGCGGCGTCGGCGGTCGAGAGCGTCGCGGCGTGCGCGGCGAGCAGGCCCGCTTCGATCGCGTCGTCCAGCCAGGCGACGAACAGCTCGTGCGGCGTGGCCGGCGCGGCGTCGGGGTCGAAGGCAGGGAGACCCGGCCGGGTGAAGGTGGGCAGCGCGCGGAGGCGCTCGCGGAAGGTCATGGGTGCTCCTTCTGGGTCAGCAGGCCGACGAAGCCGCGCACCGCCGCGGTCAGCGCGTCCGGGTTCTGCGTGGCGCGGGACAGGACGTACCCGCCCTGGATGATCGCGAGGGCGGCGTGCGCGCGGTCGCCGGCGACGTCGTCGGGCAGACCCGTCTCCCGGAAGATGCCGGTGATGACGCGGAGCAGCCGCACGAAGTAGGCGTCGAGCACGTCGTGCAGGCCGTCGTCGTCCATCACTGCCTGGTCGGCGGTGAGGCGGCCGATCTTGCAGCCGGCCAGGGCGTCGCGTGGCCGCTCGAGGTAGGCGACCAGGCGTTCGATCGCCGGGGAGTCGTCGCCGAGCGTGCGCATCGCCTGGGCGAGCGCCTGGTCCACGGTGGCGCCGACGGCGGCGACGGCGAGGTCGTGCTTGGTGGGGAAGTGGTGGTACAGGCTGCCCTGCCCGACGCCGGACGCCGTCAGCACCGCGCGCGGGCTCGTCGGTCCGACGCCCTGGACGGCGAAGAGGTCCTGTGCGGCGCCGATGAGGCGGTCACGTGCGGTGCTCGTGCTCATGGCCGCACCATACCTACCTCCAGGTATGGTGACAACCCACGACAGGCGGGGGCCGGGCTCGGCGGGGTCAGAGGAGCGTGAGGACGCCCAGCACACCGACCGCCAGAGCCAGGGTGAGCGAGACCGCGATCAGGACGGTGTGCACGGTGAGGAACTTCGTCGCCCTGCCGTTCGCGTCACGCGACCGGGGGTCGGCGGAGATGCGCTGCCAGAACCGCGGCCAGATGAGCAGGTTCCACGCGGCGGTGAGGATCAGGACGACGGACCAGGCAACCGGGATATCCACGACCCCCAGTATGAGCCTTCGTCGAGGGCGGGACCGGTGCGCCTCGAACGGGCAGGCCGTCACACCGGTCACGCGCACGACACCACGACGTCAGAAGTAGTCGCGGACGTGGACCTGCCGGCCCGAGAACAGCGCGGTCAGGACGGCGTCCTGGGCGCGGTCGCCGGTCAGGTGGCCCGCGAGCCGTAGGTTGCCCGCCGACTGCGCCCCCGCGTACAGCAGCGCCAGCCCGTTCGGGCTCAGCACCGGCCGCTCGTGGTGCGCGTCCTCGAGCCCGACGGCGTCGCGCTCGACGTGCGTGACGCCGTCGGACACCGTGAGCGTCCAGGCGCCGTCGAGATCCGGGACGCCGCGGACGGCGAACGGCACCCGCGCACCCTCGAGCGGCGACCCCACGCCGCCCAGCGCACCCGCCACGTCCAGGACCCGCAGCATGTACGGGTGGGCCGCGTGCACCGTCGTGGCCAGGCCCGGCAGCACCAGCCAGGCGGGGTCGAGGCCCGACGTCGACACGCGCGCCGTGCCGACCACCGTCGAGAAGCTGCCGATCGTGCGCCACAGGGCCCGGGCGGCGTCGGGCGTCAGCGCGATGAGGTCGTCGACCTCCATGACGGCGCTCGCCGGCGTGAACCCCTCGCCACGGATCCAGCTCGCGAAGCCGGCCACCTCGCCCGAGCCGTCCACGGCGAGCGTGACGCCCGTGTAGTCGGCGAGGTACTTCTCCGGCGGGGTCCAGAAGGGCTTCTCCGCCCGCGAGACCGGGCCGTTCTGCGCGGCGGCCCACGCGCGGTGGACCGCCGTGATCGCGTCGAGGTCCGCGACTCCCGCGCGCCGCGTGATCACGCCGCTCGGCGCCGCCACCCGGCCCAGCTCCGGCAGCGGGACGTCGACGTCGTCGAACGAGCCGACCACCTCGTAGCCGAGCCCGCGGTAGATGCCCGGGGCGCTCGGGAAGAGCGTGGAGATCGCCTCGCCGCGTTCGCGCGCTTCGTCGAGGGCCGCCGTGAACAGGCGTGCGAGGTGCCCGGAGCCGCGGCGCTCCGGCTCGACGGCGACCCCGGCGACGCCTGCCGTCGGGACCCGCGCGCCATGGAACCACGACGTGAACCCGTACACACGCAGGCGGGCGGCCATGCCGTCGCTGTCGAACGCGGCCCACTCCCGGAAGCCGGACGCGGCCCACTCCTCGCGGGTCGGCAGGGGGCGCCCGCCGTCGGGCGTGCCGAACGCCTCGCCGCCGAGGCGGGTGTAGTCCGGCTGGTCGGCGTACCCGACAGGGCGCACGGTAATACTCATGCAGCCGACCTTAGACGCGTCCGGTACGGCGGGAGCGATGTGCCTGCGGCTCCGCTCCGGGCGCGTGCCTCGTCCCTCGGCCCGCACCCTGCGCTGCGCCTCCGGCTCAGTCGCCGAAGTAGGCGACCAGGTCCTCGGCCGGGTGCGGCCGGAGCAACGGGGTGCGCGTGACCTCGAGCGGCTCGGGGGTGAGCAGGCCCGGCAGCTCGGCGTCGGCGGTGCGGTCGCCGGGAGTGATCCCGTCGTCGGACACGAGGTCGCGCTGGAAGAGCACGGCGTCGTGCCACTGGCCCAGCTTCCAGCCGATCTTCTCGAAGGTGCCCGCGCGGTGGAAGCCCGCCGCCTCGTGCAGTGCGATGGCAGGGTCGTTCGGCAGCACGATGCTCGCGACGGCGCGGTGGTACCCACGGTGCGCGAGCCGCGCCAGTAGCGTGCTGTAGAGGGCGCGGCCGCCGCCGCGCCGCTGGTGGTCTGCCGCGACGTAGACGTTGGTCTCGAGAGTCCAGCGGAACGTCGGGCGGTCCGCGAACGGCTTGGCGTAGGCGAAGCCGGCCACAGCGCCCTCCGTCTCGAGCACCAGCCACGTCTCCCGGCCGAAGAACCGCTCGATGCGGCGCGTCATCGCGCGGGAGTCCGGCGGGCTGGTCTCGAAGGTCGCTGCCGAGTCGGCGACGAAGGGGGCGTAGATCGCGGCGCAGGCTGCGGCGTCGTCTGGTGTCGCGACGCGGACGATGCTGTCCATGGACGAATCCTGCCGGGAACCGACGGTGCGCGATGATCGCAACGTGGGCTTGACGACAGTGCTCTGAGCAGGTAGTTCACGCGCACCGCCGGGGGTCAGGTGGGCTCGCCCGTCGGCGGTGCGCCGTCGAGGTCGGGCGCGAGGTCCTTCTGCAGGCGCATGACGTCGTGCCACTGGCCGTGCTTCCAGCCGATCCGGCGGAGCGTGCCCACCACCTCGAAGCCCAGTGCGCGGTGCAGGCCGAGGCTCGCGTCGTTCGGGAGGGCCAGGCCCGCCACGAGACGGCGGTAGCCCCGCTCGGCCAGCAGGTCGAAGAGTGCCTCGTACAGGGCCCGGCCGGCCCCGGTCCGCCGTCGGCCGACCTCCAGGTAGACGCTGGACTCGGCCGACCAGCTGTAGGCCTCGCGCGCGGAGTACGGCGCGGCGTAGGCGAAGCCGATGACGCCCTGCCTGTCGGCCTCCTGCTCGTTCGCCTCCTGCGCGACGAGCCACGCGTGCCGGGCCGAGCAGGTAGCGATGCGGCGCGCCATCTCCTCGGTGCCCGGCGGTTCCGACTCGAAGCTGACGTGGGTGTGGCGCACGTAGTGGCCATAGATGTCGGCGCAGGCCGCCGCGTCGTCGGGCGTCGCCGGCCGGATCGTCAGGTCCATGACCCGATCGTGCCGGATCTTCGGCCAGGCACGAAACCATCGGTCGGCCCGGGTCTGTCGGTGGCTGGGCATAGCGTGTGGCTCGTGACCACGCTCCAGAGACGGGTGCTTCTCGTCGCCATCCTCGGCTCCTTCGTGTCGTTCCTCGACGGCACGGTCGTGAGCGTGGCGCTACCCGCCATCGCGCGAGAGCTCGGCGGGCCTGGCGTGGCAGGACTGGCTCTGCAGCAGTGGGTGGTCGACGCGTACCTGGTGACGCTTGGCGCGCTGATGCTCGTGGCCGGCTCGGTGTCCGACGTCTACGGGCGGCGCCGGGTGCTGGCGGTCGGGCTCGTCGGTTTCGCGGCGGCCTCCGTGCTGTGCGCGCTCGCGCCGACCGGTCCCGTCCTCGTCGTCGCGCGCGCCCTCCAGGGAGTGGCGGGCGCCCTGCTGGTGCCGAGCTCGCTGGCCCTGATCGTCGCGACGTTCAGCGGCGAGGCGCAGGCCCGTGCGATCGGACGGTGGACCTCGTGGACGACCGCCGCGATGATCGTCGGCCCGTTCGTCGGCGGTCTGCTGGTCGACTTCGTGTCGTGGCGCTGGGTGTTCTGGATCAACGTGCCCGTGATCGCGGTGACCCTCTGGCTGTTGCGCGGGGTGCCTGCGGCGCCGGGTGAGCCGGGGCGCCGCGTGGACGTCCCCGGTGCCGTGCTGGCCGCGTTCGGCCTGGCGGGTGTCGTGTTCGGGCTCATCGAGGGTGAGCGTCTCGGTTGGACCTCGCTCGGCGTCGTGCTGCCGGTCGTCGCCGGCGCCACGATGCTGGTGGCGTTCGTGCTCTACCAGCGGCGGGCGGCGGACCCGATGCTCCCGCTGAGCCTGTTCCGTGCCCGCAACTTCGCGTGGGGCAACCTGGCCACCACCGCGATCTACGGGGCGCTCTCGCTGGGCGGCTTCGTGCTCACGCTGTTCCTGCAGCAGGTCGCGGGGTACTCCGCGACGTGGTCCGGGGTGGCGCAGCTCCCGACCACGTTTGCGATGATCCTGCTGTCGGCCTGGTTCGGCACGCTGGCGGGTCGCTACGGGCCGCGGCTGTTCATGACGGTGGGGCCCATCGTGGCGGGGGCCGGATACCTCCTCATGCTGTCGATCGACGAGACGGCCTTCTATCCCACGCAGGTCCTGCCGGGCCAGCTCGTGTTCGGCCTCGGCCTCGCGATCACGGTGGCACCCCTGACGGCGGCCATCCTCGGCGCCGTCCCGGCCCACGACGCCGGCATCGGCTCGGCGGTGAACAACGCCGTGGCACGCGTGGCGGGGCTGGTGACCGTGGCGTTCGCGGGCATCATCACGGGCGGCGTGCTCGACGTCGCCTCGTTCCACCGTGCGCTCGTCGTGACCGCTGCCCTCCTCGTGGTCGGCGGGCTGCTGTCCTTCGTGGGTATCCGGAACACGCGCCGGATGGATCCCGACCAGGCCCTGGCCAAACCGACTTAGGTATGCCTAACCTCATGGCATGGCACACAAGGGACGCAAGGCGATCGACCCGCACGTCGTGATGGCTGACGTCGTCAACACCAAGCGGGTCACGCCGAACATGATGCGGGTGACCCTCGGTGGTGACGAGCTCGCCCAGCTCACCCCGGTCGGTTACGACCAGTGGTTCCGCCTCTTTCTGCCGCGCGCCGGCCAGGACATGCTGCGCCTCCCGACCCGCACGTCCGGGCTCTGGTACGCCGAGTACCTCACCACGCCGAAGGCCCGGCGGCCCTGGGTACGCAACTACACCGTCCGCGCGGCGCGGCCCGACCTGAACGAGATCGACGTCGACTTCGTGCTGCACGCCGGCCCTGACGAGGGCACCGGAGAGGCCGCCGAACACGGTCCGGAGCATGCCGCCGAGCACGGTCCGGGCCATGTCGCCGAGCACGGTCCGGGCGCGGGCTTCGCCCAGACCGCCGAGCCCGGCCTGCGGGTCGGCATCCTCGACCAGGGCATCTCCTACGACGCGGGCCACGAGCACGACTGGACGCTCCTGGTGGCCGACGAGTCCGGGCTGCCCGCCGTCGCCGGCATCTGCGAGTCCCTCCCCGAGGGCGCGCGCGGCATCGCCGTCGTCGAGGTACCCACGGCCGGGGACAGGCAGGAGCTCCGGGCTCCGGCCGGCGTCGAGCTGCGGTGGGTGGTGCGGTCCGACGCGCATGCCGTACCGGGCCAGGCCGCGCTCGCCGAGCTGCGGGGCCTGGACCTCGCCGGTCTCGGCACCGAGATGTACGCGTTCACGATCGGTGAGTCGTCGCTGGCCACCGGCGCGCGCCGGCACCTCGTGAACGAGCGCGGGGTGCCCAAGACCCAGGTGGACTTCGTGGGCTACTGGCGGCACGGACGCTCGGCGCCGGGCTGAGCCGCCCGGCGCTCCGCGCCCGCGCCCGAACCGGAGTGGGGGGGGGGTGAGTTCGCGGTTATGTGGCGGCGGGGGGGGGGAGCAGGGGGAGAAACCGACCCCCCACCGCCCCA
>NZ_JBEZZF010000116.1:0-9049 GCF_040639055.1 Promicromonospora sp. NPDC023987
GTCCCCGCACGAACCCACAGGGTTGGTGCAGGGACTCCACCCCCTGACTGCATTCCCCCCAAAACCAAACCCACCAACCCGCGCCCACCCAGCGACCCCGCGCCTACCCAGCGATCCCGCCCGAAATCACCGCGGAATTCGGGCGCAATCACTGGGCTGGCGCGCTGGCCTGGCGCGCTGGGCTGGTGCGAAACCGCTGGGTCGGCGCGCAGCGACCGAGGGCCCCCATCGTTCCGCGTTATGGAATGCTGTTTCCGTCGGACGGCAGGTCCGGCGTTCCGATGGGGAGGGTGACGTGGCAGAACCTGGCGTGCAGTCAGTCGAGCGAGCGCTTGATCTGCTCGAGATCCTGGCGGACGTCGGCGGTGATGCCGGCCTGAGCGAGCTCTCGGAGCAGTCGGGGCTGCCGCTGCCGACCATTCACCGGTTGATGCGCACCCTGGTCGCCCGCGGATACGCGCGCAGGCTTCCCTCCCGCCGCTATGCCCTCGGCGCACGCATGATCCGCCTGGGTGAGTCGGCCGGCCGACAGCTCGGAGCCGGCGCGCGGCGACACCTGGCGCGCGTGGCTCGCGAGCTCGGGGAGACCGCGAACCTCGCCATGCTCGACGGGGAGATGGCCGTGTACGTCGCGCAGGCGGCGTCGTCGCACTCGATGCGGATGTTCACCGAGGTAGGGCGACGCGTCCATCTGCACAGCACGGGCGTTGGCAAGGCGCTCCTCGGCGAGCTTCCCGACGCGTCCGTCCGTGATATCGCGACACGGGCCGGCCTGGCGCCCGCCACCGATCGGACCATCACGGACCTCGACGCGCTGCTGGCCGCGATGGGGGAGATCCGCGAGCAGGGCTACGCCGTGGACGACGGTGAGCAGGAGATCGGCGTGCGGTGTTTCGCCGTCGTCGTACCGGGTGCACCCGTGCCGACGGCACTTTCGGTCTCGGGCCCCGCGGCGCGCGTGTCCTACGAGTTCGGCGAGCGGGCCGTGCCGGTGCTCCATGCGGTGGCGCGCGACATCGCGTCGGAGCTGTCCGAAGGCTGAGCGCCGCGTTGACCCCGGACCATCGGGCACCTACTGTTTTCACCAGGAAGTATTTGCTTTCCGGATCGTGGAACATGAGCGGCTCCGGACCGAGTCATCGACCGAGGGAAGACACGTGGACACTCCGGACGGCCTCACGATCACTGCTGACATCGCGCCCCGCGCGCACGAGGTGCTCACCCCGCAGGCGCTGACGCTCATCGTGGCCCTGCACCGCGCGCTGGACGACCGGCGGCTGGAGCTCCTCGACGCCCGGCAGCGGCGGGTCGAGGAGCTTGCCGCGGGCGGCACGCTCGACTTCCTGCCCGAGACCCGGCACATCCGCGAGGACCGGACCTGGCGTGTCGCGCCCCCGGCGCCCGGCATCGAGGACCGGCGGTGCGAGATCACCGGACCGACGGACCGCAAGATGACGATCAACGCGCTGAACTCCGGCGCCAAGGCCTGGCTCGCGGACCACGAGGACGCGAACACGCCGCAGTGGAGCGCCGTCGTGGGCGGGCAGCTCAACCTGCTCGACGCGATCAACCGCACCATCGACTTCACGGGCGAGAACGGCAAGCACTACGCGCTCAAGCCGGACGAGGAGCTGGCCACGATCATCGTCCGGCCCCGCGGCTGGCACCTGCCGGAGAAGCACATCCAGGTCGACGGGCGCCCGGTGTCGGGGAGCCTGGTGGACTTCGCGCTCTACGTCGCGACCGCCGGGCTGCGGCAGATCGAGAAGGGCCAGGGACCGTACTTCTACCTGCCCAAGATGGAGTCCTACCTGGAGGCGCGGCTCTGGAACGACGCGTTCGTGCTGGCCCAGGACTTCCTGGGCATCCCGCAAGGGACCATCCGCGCCACGGTGCTCATCGAGACCTACCCAGCGGCGTTCGAGATGGAGGAGATCCTCTACGAGCTGCGGGAGCACAGCTCCGGCCTCAACGCAGGCCGTTGGGACTTCATGTTCTCGGTGATCAAGTCGTTCCGGACCCGTGGCACCGAGTTCATGCTGCCCGACCGTAACGCCGTCACCATGACCGTGCCGTTCATGCGCGCGTACACCGAGCTGCTGGTCAAGACGTGCCACACGCGCGGCGCGCACGCCATCGGCGGTATGGCCGCGTTCATCCCGAGCCGCGACGAGGCGGTCAACGAGGCCGCGTTCGCGAAGGTCCGCGACGACAAGACCCGCGAGGCGAACGACGGCTTCGACGGGTCGTGGGTGGCGCACCCCGGCATGGTGGAGCTCTGCAAGGAGGTCTTCACCTCGGTGCTCGGCGACAAGCCGAACCAGATCGACCGGACCCGCGACGAGGTGCAGGTCACCGCGGCGCAGCTGCTCGACGTCGCCGGTACACCGGGCGACGTCACGGAGGCGGGGCTCCGCAACAACATCTCCGTCGGCATCCAGTACCTGAAGGCCTGGCTCGGCGGCCTCGGTGCTGTCGCGATCTTCAACCTCATGGAGGACGCCGCGACCGCGGAGATCTCCCGCTCGCAGGTGTGGCAGTGGCTGCACAACGACGTGACGCTCGCGGACACCGGCCACCGGGTCACGCGCGAGCTGATCGATCAGATCGTGGCGGAGGAGATCGCCAAGCTGCCGGGCGAGCCGGAGGACTACACGGAGGCGAAGCAGACGTTCCTGGAGGTGGCGGTAGCAGACGACTACGCGGACTTCCTCACTCTCCCGGCATACGCCAGAATGCCCTGACCCTGCCTGTTGAGTGCTGGGTATTTGTGGTTCGGAGCACCTCCGGAGCGCAAATACCCAGCACTCAACGGAGACGTAGTGGCTTGCAACGAGGAGGTTGCTCATGTCCGGGAATGAGGCCGCGGCGCTCGACGTCGTCATCGGCGAGCTGGTCGACGAGCTCGGCCCGGAGCGGGTGATCACCGACCGGCAGCGGCGTCGTACGTACGAGTGCGACGGGCTCGCGGCGTACCGGGTGGTCCCGGGCGTGGTGGTCCTGGCCCAGGGGCCGGACGACGTCGCTACCGCGGTCCGTGCCTGCGCGCGGCACTCGGTGCCGTTCGTCGCCCGGGGATCGGGCACCGGACTGTCAGGCGGGGCGCTGCCGCACTCCGAGGGCGTGCTCGTGGTCATGTCGCAGATGCGATCGGTCCGGGACGCCGACGTCGTCAACCAGCGCGCCGTCGTCGACCCGGGGGTGATCAACCTGCAGCTCACCGCCGCGACCAGCCCGGACGGGTACTACTTCGCGCCAGACCCCTCCAGCCAGTCCATCTGCTCGATCGGCGGCAACGTCGCCGAGAACTCGGGCGGCGCGCACTGCCTCAAGTACGGCTTCACGACCAACCACGTCACCGGCGTGGACCTGGTGACGGCCGCCGGCGAGCAGGTCGAGATCGGCGGCAAGGCGCCGGACCCGCCCGGGTACGACCTGCTCGGCGCGCTCGTCGGCAGCGAGGGCACGCTGGGCATCGTCACGTCCGCGACCGTGCGCCTGACGCGGCTGCCGCAGGAGGTCCGGACCCTGCTCGCGGCCTTCCGCACCATGGACGACGCCGGTGCCGCGACCTCAGCGATCATCGCCGCCGGGGTGATCCCCGCCGCCATCGAGATGATGGACGCCCTCGCGATCGAGGCCGCGGAGGCGGCGGTGCACTGCAACTACCCGGCCGGCGCGGGCGCGGTGCTCGTGGTCGAGCTGGACGGACCGTCGCCCGACGTCGCGGGGGAGTTCGACGACGTCGTGCGGCTGTGCGAGCAGGCCGGCTCGTTCGAGGTGCGGGTCGCGGCCGACGACGACGAGCGCGCCCTGATCTGGAAGGGGCGCAAGTCCGCGTTCGCCGCGGTCGGCCGGATCAGCCCGGACTACATCGTCCAGGACGGTGTGATCCCGCGGACCGCGCTGCCGCTCGTGCTGCGGCAGATCGCAGCGCTCGGGGAGAGCGCCGGCGTGCGGGTCGCGAACGTGTTCCACGCCGGCGACGGCAACCTGCATCCGCTCGTGCTGTTCGACGGCTCGGTCGAGGGCGCCGTCGACCGGGCGGAAGAGGTGGCCGGCGGGATCCTCGACCTGTGCCTCGAGCACGGCGGCTCCATCACGGGTGAGCACGGCGTGGGCGCGGACAAGGCCAAGCACATGCCGCGCATGTTCACGGCCGACGACCTCGAGACCATGCAAGCGGTGCGCTGCGCCTTCGATCCAGAGGGCATCGCCAACCCGGGGAAGGTGTTTCCCACGCCCCGGCTGTGCGGGGAGCAGCCGGGGCGGCACCACGGCGCACACCCGTTGGCGGAGTCCGGCGTGGCGGAGATCTTCTGATGGCAGATCTGCAGCGGCTCGCGGAAACGCTCGAGCAGGACGGCGGGGGCGTCAGGGATGCCGGCCCGGCGGACGCCGTCGACGGGGTGCCCGCGCTGGCGGTCGCGCGGCCGACGTCGGCGGACGGTGTGGCCGCCGTGCTGCGCGAGGCGACGGCCCAGGGGCTGGTCACGGTGGCCCGCGGGGCCGGGACTGCCCTGGACTGGGGCGCTCCACCCGAGCGCGTCGACCTGATCCTCGACACGACCGGACTGGACCGGCTGGTCGAGCACGGGGCAGGGGACCTGGTGGTGGTCTCCGAGGCCGGGCTGCCGATCGCGGCGCTGTCGGAGACCGTCCGCGGCGCCGCCCAGGAGCTGGTGCTGGACCTGCCGCCGGATCGGCTCGCGGGCGACTCCACGGTGGGCGGCGCGCTGTCGACGGGGGTGTCCGGACCGCGGCGCCTGCAGCGTGGCGGCATCCGGGACCTCGTGCTCGGGGCCACGGTGGTGCTCGCCGACGGTACGACCGCCTCCTCGGGCGGCAAGGTGGTCAAGAACGTCGCCGGGTACGACCTGGCCAAGCTCCTGACCGGCGCGTACGGAACCCTGGGCGTCGTGGTGCGGGCCGCGTTCCGGCTGCACCCGGCCCGGCCCGACCGGGCGTTCGTCCTCGCCACCGGCCCGCTGGCCGACGTCGCCGCGCGGGCTCGCGACGTCGTCGCCTCGCAGCTCGCGCCCGCCGCCGTCGAGATCGACCGGCCCGCGGGGAGCGACGTCGCCGAGGTGGCGGTGCTGCTGGAGGGCACGGGTGGCGCCGTCGGGCAGCGCGCTGCCGCCGCGGCAGCGCTGCTGAGCGGGCGGGTGCAGGACGGGCCGCCCACGTGGTGGGCTGCGTTGCCGGGGGTCTCGACAAGCTCGACCGACGGTGGGAGCTCGACCAGCGGGGGCGGCACCCACGCCAAGGCGACCGCGACCCTCACCGGCGTGGCTGGTCTGCTGACGGCGGCGCGCGACGCCGAGCAGCGGTACGGCGTCGGCGTGGCGCTGCGGGGGAGCGCCGCCGGGGTGCTGCACGCCGTCGTGACGGGTACGCCTGAGGCGACCGCGTCCGCCATCGGGCACCTGCGGGGTGCCGCGACGAGTCCGCGGGAGGGGACCGTGACCGTGCTGCGCGCCTCGCGCGAGGTGCGCGCGGCGCTGGACGTGTGGGGGCCCGTGGGCGGGCTCGATCTCATGCGAGCGATCAAGCGGCAGCTCGATCCCGGACGCAACGTCGCGCCGGGCCGATTCGTGGGAGGCATCTGATGACTGAGGCGAAGCCGGACCTGCTCGGTGCGTTCGACGGATCGGGTGCGTTCGACGAGCATCATCCGCCGGCCCGCGAGCTCGTGGACGACTGCGTGCACTGCGGGTTCTGTCTGCCGGCCTGTCCCACGTACTCGCTGTGGGGCGAGGAGATGGACTCCCCGCGCGGGCGGATCTACCTCATGAAGGAGGGGCTCGAGGGGGAGCCGATGTCGCCGTCGCTGGTGCAGCATGTCGACGCGTGCCTGGGCTGCATGGCCTGCGTGACGGCGTGCCCCTCGGGCGTGCAGTACGACAAGCTGGTCGAGGCGACGCGCCAGCAGGTCGAGCGCCGCGGTGCCGAGCACCGGACACGGGGGCAGCGGCTGCTGCGGTCGGCGATCTTCGCACTGTTCCCGCGGCCGGAGCGAGTGCGGCTGGTGCGCCCCCTGCTGGCGCTTTACCAGCGCAGCGGCCTGTCGAGGCTGGTGCGGCCGGTGCTGGCCCGCGTGTCGCCGACGCTGGCGACGATGGAGGCGATAGCGCCGCCGGTGGGCCCGCGCGTCACGGTGCCCGCGCTCGTGCCCGCCGTCGGCGCGAAGCGGATGACTGTCGGGATGCTGCTGGGCTGCGTGCAGCGGGAGTTCTATCCGGGGGTCAACGCGGCGACGGCGCGGGTGCTGGCGGCCGAGGGGTGCGAGGTCGTCGTGCCGCAGGACCAGGGATGCTGCGGCGCGCTGTCCGTGCACGCCGGGCGTGAGACGGAGGGGCTGGACTACGCGCGGGCGCTCATCGACACGTTCTCGGAGACCGGTGTGGAGCGGATCGTGGCCAACTCGGCCGGGTGCGGGTCCACCATGAAGGACTACGCGGAACTGCTGGCTGACGACCCCCGGTACGCGGCACGAGCCGCCGACTTCGCCGCGCGGACCCGGGACGTCTCGGAGGTGCTGGCCGAGCTGGAGCCCGTCGCGCGACGGCACCCGCTGCCGATGACCGTCGCCTATCACGACGCCTGCCATCTCCGGCATGCGCAGGGCGTCAAGGCTCAGCCGCGGGCAGTGCTCGCGACGATCCCGGGCCTCGTGGTCAAGGAGATCGCTGACGGCGACATGTGCTGCGGGTCCGCGGGCATCTACAACCTGACCAACCCGGAGCCCGCGCGGGAGCTGGGGGACCGGAAGGCCGCGAACGTGGCGGCCACCGGCGCCGAGCTGCTCGTAACGTCCAACCCCGGGTGCCTGCTGCAGATCACCGACGCGCTGCGGCGACAGGGACGCGAGATGCCGACGGCGCACATGGTGCTGGTGCTCGACGCGTCGCTGCGCGGCGTCGGGCCGGGGGCGCTGCTGAGCTGATGCGGGGTACTCCGGGGTACTCCCGGTGACCGGGGGTAACTGCTACGTTTGTCGGACAGTGGAGTGATAATTCCGACATGCGAAATAACTAGCGCACCCTACCCGGCAGCGTCGCCGGAGCTGGAGTCATCATGGACAACCTCGCCGTCCTTGCCCTGCTCGCTCTTCTCCCCATCCTCGTCGTGGGAACCCTCCTGCTCGGGTTCCGCTGGCCTGCCCGGACGGCGATGCCCGTCGGTCTCGCGGTGGTCGTGGTCGTCGCCCTGTTCGCGTGGAAGATGTCGCTGGTCGCGGTCAGCGCGTCCATCGTGCAGGGCCTGCTGATCGCGATCGGGCTGCTCTGGATCATCTTCGGTGCGCTGCTCATGCTGGAGACGCTCACCAAGAGCGGCGCCCTGCAGACGATCCGCGCCGGCTTCACGACCATCAGCCCCGACCGGCGGGTCCAGGTGATCATCATCGCCTGGCTGTTCGGGTCGTTCATCGAGGGGGCCGCAGGGTTCGGCACGCCCGCGGCCGTCGTCGCACCCCTGCTGCTGGCGCTCGGCTTCCCCGCCGCGGCCGCCGTCATGGCGGGCCTCATCATCCAGTCCACGCCGGTGAGCTTCGGCGCCGTCGGCACGCCGATGCTGACCGGGCTCGGGACCGGCCTGGCGGACACCTCGGGCGCACTGGCGCCCGAGGTGCAGGCGCGGGCCGACGTGCTCGGCCTGGACCACTTCGGGTTCATCGCGCACACCGCCACGCAGGTGGCGACCATCCACGCGATCGTCGGCATCCTGGTGCCGCTCATCCTGGTCACCCTCATGTGCGGGTTCTACGGCGAGAAGCGGTCGTTCCGGTCCGGCCTCGCCGTCGCGCCGTTCGCGGTCTACGCGGCGCTCGCGATGATCGTGCCCTACGTGAGCGTGGCCTATGTGCTCGGGCCGGAGTTCCCGGCGATGCTCGGCGGGTTCATCGGGCTGGTGCTCGTGATGTTCACGTCCTCGAAGGGCTTCCTGATGCCCAAGGACGTGTGGGACTTCCCGCCGCGCGAGCGCTGGAGCGACCGCTGGATGGGCACCGTCGACCCCACGAGGGAGGCGGCCACCCTCACCCGCAAGATGTCGATGGTCCGGGCCTGGTCGCCCTACCTCATCGTCGCCGCACTGCTCCTGGTCACGCGGAACATCCCGGCGATCAAGGAGTTCCTGACCGGTCCGGCGGTGCTCGAGGTGTCGAACATCTTCGGCACCGGGATCAGCCAGAACATGGACCTCCTGTACTCGCCGGGTGCGATCTTCCTGCTCGCCTGCCTCGTCACCTACGTGCTGCACGGCATGAAGGGTGAGCAGATCAAGGCGTCATGGAAGGTGGCGGCCGGGCAGCTCGGCGGCGCGGCGTTCGCCCTCCTGTGCGCGGTGCCGCTCGTGCGGATCTTCATCAACTCCGGGCCCGACTTCAACGGGGCCGGGCTCGACTCGATGCCGATCACGCTCGCCCAGGCCGCGGCCGACCTGGCCGGTCAGGGCTGGCCCATCGTGTCGCCGTTCATCGGGGCGCTCGGTGCGTTCGTGGCCGGCTCGAACACCGTGTCCAACATGATGTTCTCGCTGTTCCAGTTCAACACCGGGCTCGGGATCGGCGCGTCCTCGCCGGAGACGGTGGCCGCTCTCCAGGCCGTGGGCGGCGCGGCGGGCAACATGGTGGCCGTGCACAACGTGGTCGCCGCCGCGGCGACGGTGGGGCTGCTCGGGCGCGAGGGCGACCTGATCCGCAAGACGATCCTGCCGATGACCTACTACTGCCTCGCGGCGGGCGCCATCGGCTACCTGTGGATCTTCGGGTTCGCGTTCAACGCGGGGATGGTGGTGCTGCTGCTCCTGGTGGCGGCCCTGGTGCTGACGGCGATCCGCATGGTGCGCAAGCCTGACGCCTTCAACCCGGAGGTGGTCCGGGTCCGGGTGTGAGTCTGGTTGGGCGTCGGTGCGCGACCGGTCGCAGTCGGCAGTGAGGTCCGCTTCGAGAATGCGATCCGGCATGGGTTACGCGTCATATCCATGTCGGATCGGTCCAGAACTCGATGCCCTCCTGCGACTCGGGGCTGTCGAGGTGCGAGGTCCA
>NZ_JBEZZF010000117.1:0-9074 GCF_040639055.1 Promicromonospora sp. NPDC023987
GACCTCTTCGACCGTCGTGTAGACCGACGCCGACGCGCGCGCCGTCGCTGCCACGACAACGCTCCCAGTAGGGGAAACCCCACCCCCGCCTCGTGGGGCCACAACATGTTCCGGGTTCCCGCTTCCGCCTAGTGTCGTGTCCATGACCAGCGATGACGGCCCCGGACGCTACCTCCTCGAGGATCGCGTCGCGCCGGCGCTCACCTCCGGCGCCGCATTCCTCAGCGCGCCGTACCACCGCGCCACCGGACGCGCGGTCGCCGTGCTGGCCGTCGGGTGGGTCTGGCACCTGACCGGCGGCCTGACCCTGTGGGTCCTGACCGTGATGTCGGCGGCGCTCGTCCCCGCGCTCGGCATCGGGCTGCCGCTCCTCGCGGCCTGCCTCGTGGCCGCCCGCTGGTTCGCGGTCTCCGAGCGTGCCCGCATCGCGCACCAGACCGGCGTCGCGATCCCCAGCCCGGTCCGGCGGGCCGAAGCGCCCAGCGGGCTCTGGGCAAGGACCTGGGCCCCGCTGCGCGACGCCCGGGCCTGGTCGGCCGCGCTCTACGCGTTCCTGGCGACACTCTCCGGCTCGATCCTCTTCCCGCTCACCGTCGCGCTGGCCGCCGGCGCCGCCGCCGCGGTGGCCTTCGTGCCGCTGGGCCGGGACAGCGCGCTGGCGGGGTGGCTGGGACTGCCGTGGCCCGCGACCGCCGCCGTCGCGCTCGTGCTCGCCGTCGTGCTCCTGTGGTCGGCGGCCGCGCTCGCGCAGTACGGGTCCTACCTCATGGTGCGGCTCGCGGCGAACCTCCTGGGCCCGTCCGCCGCCGACGTAGCCCGGGCCAGGGCCGCCGTCGCCGAGCAGGAGACCCGCGTCGCCGAGGCCGCCGCGCACACCGCCCGCGAACGAGCGGTGGTCCTCACCGAGTCCCGCACGGCCGCGGTCTCCGCAGCGGACACCGAACGCCGCCGCATCGAGCGTGACCTGCACGACGGCGCCCAGCAGCGCCTGGTCGCCCTCGGCGTCGAGCTCGGGGTGGCCCGCCGGCTGGCCGACCGGGACCCCGAGCACGCCGTCGCCGCCCTGGAGGTCGCGCACCGCGAGATCAAGGAGACGCTCGCCGAGCTGCGCGACCTGGTTCGTGGCATCCATCCCGCCGTCCTTGCCGACCGCGGCCTGGACGCCGCACTCTCCGCGCTCGCGGGCCGCAGCCCGGTCCCGGTCCGCGTGGAGGTGACGGGTGATCTCGGCCCGGCCGGCTCCGCCGCACAGGCCGCCGCGTACTTCGTGGTCGCCGAGGCACTGACCAACGTCGCCAAGCACGCCGGGGCGGAATCCGTCCGGGTCCGTGCGAGCCTCGTGCCGGAAGAGCATCCGTCGCGCCTGCGCATAGTGGTGTCCGACGACGGCCGGGGCGGCGCCGAGACGTCGCACGGTAGCGGGCTCGAGGGCCTGCGCGGCCGGGTCGCCGCCCTCGACGGCACGTTCGAGCTCGACAGCCCGCCCGGCCAGGGCACCCGACTGACCGTGGAGGTCCCGTGCGCATCGTGATCGCGGAGGACTCCGTCCTCCTCCTGGACGGCCTCACCCGGCTGCTCACCGCCGAGGGCCACACCGTCACGGGCCACGGCACGGCGGCTGACCTGGTCCGGGCGCTCTCCAAGCCCGGCACCGAGCTGCCCGACCTGCTCGTCACCGACGTCCGGATGCCGCCGTCGCACACCGACGAGGGGCTGCGCGCCGCAGTGCACCTGCGCAGCCTGCACCCGGACCTGCCGGTCCTCGTGCTGTCGCAGTACGTGGAGCAGAGCTACGCGACCGAGCTGTTCGCACGCGGGGCGCGTGGCCTCGGCTACGTGCTGAAGGACCGCGTCGCCGACGTCGACGAGTTCCTCGACGCCGTCGCAAGGGTGTCCGGGGGCGGGACGGTCGTGGACCCGGAGGTCGTCACCCAGATCATCGCCCGGCATCCCGGCTCCGACCTCGACGTCCTGACCCGGCGTGAGCACGAGGTCCTCGCGCTCATGGCCGAGGGCCGCTCCAACGCCGCCATCGCGGACCGCCTCGTCGTGGGGCTGGCCGCCGTGGAGAAGCACGTCACCAACATCCTGAACAAGCTCGGCCTCCCGCCGGCCACCGACGACCACCGCAGGGTGCTCGCCGTGCTGCGCTGGCTCGACCAGAACGGATCCCGCTGATGAACCAGCCGCAACCCCAGAGCGCCCCGGTTCCCACCGACGCCATCGAGCCGGCCGGGCAGCACGCCCAGCCGGGGCCGCAGGACGCCGCATACCCGCCCGGCCTACCGGGCCCGCCGCGTCGCAGCGCCACCGGGCGCGTCCTGACGACGGTCGGTGTGCTCATCGCCGTCGTGGTGGTCGGCTTCGCCGCACTGTTCCTCGTCGACCTGACGATGTCGCAGACCACCACAACCCAGCGGTCCTACGACGCCGTGGGCTCCGTGGAGCTCGTGGCCGACGGCGACGTCACCGTCCATGCCGCCGACGGTGGCGTCGAGGTGGACGCCATCGCGCACAGCGGCCTCCGCCAGCCCACCTACTCGGTGGACGAGTCCGCGAGCCGGCTCGAGATCACGCACCGGTGCGGCTGGTCCATCGCGCTGCCCCGCTGCTCGGGCGAGCTCGACGTGACCGTGCCAACGGGCACCAAGGTAGTGATCCGGACGGAGAACGGCGACGTCGTCGCGAGCGGCCTGGCCGGCGACGTCTCCCTGAGAACGGGCAACGGTGACATCGAGACCAGCGACCTCGCCGGCGCGCTGACCGCCCACTCCAGCAACGGTGACATCGACGTCCGAGACTCCGCGGCTGACGTCGACACCGACACCTCCAGCGGCGATGTCACAGTCACTGATGTGGACGGCACCGTCACGGCAGTCACGAGCAGCGGCGAGATCACCATCGACTCGGTGACCGGTGACGCCTCGGCGGACACGAGCAACGGGGGCGTCGAGATCTCGGCGGTCGACGGGAACGTCGACAGCGATTCGAGCAACGGCGCGATCACGGTGATCGGCGACGACGAGCCCGTGGCGCTGACGATCCGCACCTCGAACGGCGACGAGATCATCGAGGGCCCGACCGACCCGGGCGCCGAGCGCACGGTCGAGATCCGCAGCTCCAACGGCGACGTCGCCTACCTCGGCCGGTAGCACCCCTCCCTACCTCGCGAAGGTGAGGTAGAGCAGAGTGACGTTCAGCGCCACGATGACCCCCGCGACCACCCAGGCCAGCACCTGGGTGGTCAGGGCGTTCCGGTGCTCGCCCAGCAGCTCACGGTCCCGGGTGAGCCGCACGAGGGGGATCATCGCGAACGGGATGCCGAAGCTCAGCACCACCTGGCTGACCACGAGGAGCCAGGTGGGCGAGATCCCGGTCATCAGCAGGATGATCGCGGGGAGGAGCGTGACCACGCGACGGGTGAGCAGCGACACGCGGACCCGCAGCAGGCCGGACATGATCTCCGCCCCCGCGTACGCCCCGACGGACGTCGAGGCGAGCCCCGAGGCCAGCAGCCCGACGGCGAACAGCACACCCACCACGGGGCCGAGCGTGCCGGCGATCGCGGCGTGCGCGCCCTCGATGGTGTCGGTCCCCTCCCGGCCGGGCAGGTTCGCGGCCGCGAGCAGGAGCATCGCGATGTTCACGCTCCCGGCCAGCACGAGCGCCAGCACGACGTCGATCCGCGTGGCCCGCAGGATCCGTGGCGTCGACGTCGACGGCGCGTGCAGGTGGTCCCGGGCGAGCGAGGAATGCAGGTAGATGGCGTGCGGCATCACCGTGGCGCCGAGCATGGAGGCGGCAAGGAGCACCGAGTCCGCACCGGCCAGCCGGGGCACCAGGCCGGCCAGCATGGCCGCCGGGTCGGGCGGGGAGAAGAACAGCCCCGCGCAGAAGCCCACCGTGAGCACCGCGAGCATCGACGTGACCACGCCCTCGAAGGCCCGCTGGCCCCGTCGCTGCTGCACCGCGAGAACCAGGAGCGACACCACCCCGGTGATGATCCCGCCCAGCACGAGCGGCACACCGAACAACAGGTGGAGCGCGATGGCCCCGCCGATCACCTCGGCGAGGTCGGTCGCCGCCGCGACGATCTCTGCCTGGACCCAGTAGGCGAGGCGGGCCGGGCGGGGCAGCCGCTCCCCCAACACCTCCGGCAGCGACCGGCCGGTCACCACGCCGAGCTTGGCCGACAGGTACTGCACGAGCACC
This sequence comes from Promicromonospora sp. NPDC023987, assembly GCF_040639055.1. NCBI lineage: Bacteria > Bacillati > Actinomycetota > Actinomycetes > Micrococcales > Promicromonosporaceae > Promicromonospora > Promicromonospora sp. NPDC023987. The sequence continues at coordinate 4,213 of NZ_JBEZZF010000117.1, forward strand.
GCCATCGCGTTGGCCGCGACGAGCACCCAGACGAGCAGGTAGCCGAAGCGGGCCCCAGCGGTGAGGTTCGCGGCCACGTTGCCGGGGTCGACGTAGGCGATGGCCGCCACGAAGGCGGGGCCGAGCAGGACAAAGAGGCGGGCGCGGCCGGCCCGGGGCCCTGCGACAGTGCGGGTCATCTGATCTCCAGAAAGTTCGGGTACCCGAACTCTAACTCGCGGATGCCCGAATTGACACGCTTGCCGCCCGGCTGCCGACGCCGTCCCGGATCAGTGCAAGGATGTGGCCGTGCCGAGCGCGTCAGACATTTCGACAACGCCCAAGGCCGTGGGCAAGGACATCCTGCGGTCCGTCACCCGTGTGCTCTCCTCCTGGCCGGCCCTGTGGCTCGGGTTCGTCCTGGCGCACGCCTGGATCATCCTGCAGGCCTGGGTCTTCGAGCCGCAGATCCTCGGCGACGTGAACCTGTACGAGTGGTGGGTCCGCAACGGCATGGACGCCGGGTGGTGGCCGGTCTTCGACTACGACTGGGTGTACCCGATCGGCGCCCTCGCGCCCATGGCGATCCCCGCCCTCTTCGCCGACTCGACACCCGGCTACTACTGGGTGTGGATGGGCCTCGTGACGGCCGCCAACGCCGTCGCCGTGCTGCTGCTCGGCCGGGCCCGCCCGCACGGCCGCGCCGCCGTCTGGTTCTGGCTGGCCTTCCTCGTGTCGCTCGGGCCCATCTGGATCGGGCGGCTCGACGGCCTGCTCGCGCCGATCATCCTCGTCGCGCTCATCGTCGCGTCCCGCCGGCCTGCGCTCGCGATGACGCTCGCCACCGTGGGCGCGTGGATCAAGATCGCACCGGGTGCGGTGGCGCTCGCTCTGGCCGCGACGGCGTCGGGCGCCAAGACGTTCCTGCGCAACGTGGTGCTCCCCGGTGCGGCGGTGTGCGCAGTGGTCGTCGGCGTGGCCTTCGCGGGCGGCGGTCAGGACAACGTGCTCGACGTGTTCGGCGAGCAGGGCGACCGGCAGCTACAGGTCGAGGCCGTCGCCGCCACGCCGTTCACGGTCGCCAGGCTCTGGGACTCCTCGATCCGGGTCGAGTACGACGACGTCATCTACACCTACGAGGTGCTCGGGGAGGGCGCCGACGCCGTCGCACAGTCGCTCGACATCGCGCTCCCCATCGCCGCGGGCCTGCTCGCGGCGCTCACCTGGTGGGCCGCCCGACGCCGGCCCGACCGCGTCGGCGACGTCCTCCTGCTCGGTGCCGCGGCGGAGCTGCTGGCCCTCATCGTCTTCAACAAGGTGGGATCGCCGCAGTTCATCGCATGGATCGGGCCTCCCATGGCGGCCGCGATCGCCCTCGGGAGCCGCAGTCAGGGCACGCGCCGTACCTGGTTCCTGCCCGCTTTCGGCACCCTCCTCGTCGCGCGACTCACCATGGAGCTCTACCCGCTCCGGTACGGCGAGTTCCTCGGCGGCTGGCCACTGGCCACGACCGTCGGCGCCGTGCGCAACCTGCTGCTCGTGGCGCTGCTGGTCGGCGCTGTCGTACGGCTCGTCCAGGTCGTCCGGAGCCGTCGGTCGATCTCCAGCGCAGACTGAGGGTCCGTTCAGGGGTGTTCCCCATGCCAGGTGCCTGGTGGCTCCGCTACGGTCAGGAACGTGACATCGTGTGTAGCGGTAACCGTCTCGACGCCACCCGTTCCCCGACTCGCCGCACGGAAGACTTCGTCCGGACATCGACGACCGGCAGGTTCGTAGCGTGCGAGTAGCCATCGTTGCGGAGAGTTTTCTCCCGCAGGTCAACGGGGTCACCAACTCCGTCCTGCGGGTTCTCGAGCACCTGCATGCGCGAGGGGACCAGGCGATGGTCCTCGCGCCCGACGCCGATGCGTCCATCGGACATGTCCCGCCCTTCGTCAGCGGCGCCCCCGTCGTCGAGCTCGGTTCGATCGGATTTCCCGGGTACCCGGACGTGCGGCTCGTCGTCGGCAAGAAGTGGCGCACCGAGCGCACCCTTGCGACGTTCGCGCCCGACGTCGTCCACCTGGCCTCACCGTTCATCCTCGGCTGGCGCGGCATCCTCGCCGCCGAGCGGCTGGGGCTGCCGAGCGTCGCCGTCTACCAGACCGAGGTGCCCGGCTACGCGGCGCGCTACGGCCTGGGCGGCTTCGAGCCACTGCTGTGGAGGCGGGTCAAGGACATCCACGAACGCGCGACGATGACGCTCGCGCCGTCCACCGCGACCATGCGGCAGCTCGAGGAGCACGGCATCCCCAACCTGCGCCTGTGGGGCCGGGGCGTCGACACGCAGGCGTTCCACCCGCAGTTCCGGGACGAGGCCTGGCGCCGCAGGGTCGGCGCCGGCCGCGACATCCTCGTCGGGTACGTGGGCCGCCTGGCCGCCGAGAAGCAGGTCGAGGCGCTGCGTGTGGTGCAGAACCTGCCGGGCGTGCGCCTCGTGATCGTCGGTGACGGACCCGAGCGGGAAGACCTGCGGCAGATCCTTCCGGCTGCCCACTTCACCGGTCTGCTGCGCGGGGCCGAGCTGTCACGGGCGATGGCGAGCCTCGACGTGTTCGTGCACCCGGGCGAGCTCGAGACCTTCGGCCAGACGCTGCAGGAGGCACACGCCAGCGGGGTCCCGGTGGTGGCCCCGGCCGCCGGCGGCCCGCTGGACATCGTCCGGCACTCCCACGACGGCTGGCTGTACTCTCCAGGTGACCACGAAGCGCTCCGCGCTCGCGTCGCCGACCTCGTGGGCGACGAGCGCAAGCGGCGCGCCTTCGGCACCTCGGCGCGCGACCGCGCCGAGGGGCGCACGTGGCACGACATCTGCTCCGAGCTCATGGGGCACTACGACGACGCGATCCGGGTGCACGCGAGAGCCGGCTCAGCGGAGGTATAACTTGCGAATCGTCCATGTCGCGAACTTCTACAGCCCCCGTTCCGGGGGTATCCGAACCGCGATGCACGCCATGGCCGGGCAGTATCTGTCCCGGGGGCACGAACCCGTGCTCGTCGTGCCGGGAAAGCGGGACGGGGTATCGCTCGTGGACGGTATCCGGGTCGTCAGCCTCGCAGCGCCGCGCGTGCCGTTCTCCGGCGGCTACCGCGCGGTGGTCCAGCCCGGCAAGATGCGCGGCCTGCTCGAGACGCTCGCACCGGACCGGCTCGAGGTGAGCGACCGCACCACACTCGCGGGCCTGGGCGACTGGGCGCGCGAGGCCGGCATCCCGTCCCTCATGATGCTGCACGAGCGGGTCGACGGGGTGCTGCGGTCCTGGATCCCCGGCGCCGCGGCAGGTGGTCAGGCGGCAGCGCTCGGAGCCGCAGCGGCGCCGGCCCTCGCCGACCGGTACAACCTCGCCACGCTCACCCGGTTCGACCGCCTCGTGGCCACCACCCAGTTCGCCGCGGGCGAGGTGGAACGCCTTGCGGCCCGCACCCGGGCGGCCACGCTCCCGCCGCTCTACCGGGTGCCGCTGGGCGTGGACCTGGAGCGGTTCCGCCCCGACCGGTACTCGGACGAGGCCCGCGCCCAGTACGCACCGCCCGGCACTGCGCTCATCGTGCTCGCGAGCCGGCAGTCCGCCGAGAAGCGGCCGGACCTCGCGGTCGACGCCGCCGCGCAGCTCATGCGGGACGGGCGCCCCGTGCGTCTCGTCGTCGCGGGTTCGGGGCCGCTCCTGCAGAAGATGCGCCGTCGGGCCCAGTCCGCGGGCCTGCCGCACCGGTTCCTCTCGTTCATCCCGGACCGCGACCGTCTCGCAACCCTGTTGACCTGCGCCGACGTCGTCGTCGCGCCCGGCCCGATCGAGACGTTCGGGCTCGCGGCGCTCGAGGCACTGGCATCCGGGACACCTGTCGTCTGCAGCTCGTCGAGCGCCCTGCCGGAGGTGGTCGGCACCGCCGGTGCCGCCGCCGCGCCGGATGCCGCTGCGCTCGCCCTCGCCCTGCACGAGGTGCTGGACCGCGACGTGGACGAGCGACGCAAGGCCGCCCGCGCCCGTGCCGAGCTCTTCCCGTGGAGCGCCACCGGTGACGCGATGATCGAGCTGCACTCCCGCAAGGCCTTCGACCTCACCCCGGACCCCCCGCTCCCGGAGCTGGCGCGCCTCGAACGCGCTCGGCCCGCCCCGGAACCCGCCGACCCGACCGACCCGATCCACGTGGGCCCTGCGGGACGACGGTGAGATGACGTCGCCGGCGGGACGCGAGCGCAGCTTCGGACTGGTCGCCCTTGGCGACTCGATCACCGTGGGCGTCGGCGACACCGTCGGGCCCGACGCCGTGCACGGACCCGGCTGGGCGGCGCACCTCGCCGTCGTGCTCGGCGTGGAGGCGTTCACGAACCTCGCCAGCAGCGGGGCCCGCTCCCACGACGTCGTCGGTGCGCAGCTCGACGCCGCGCTGGCTCTGCGGCCGCGGCTCGCGACGGTGCTCGTCGGCGGCAACGACGTGCTGCGCAGCGACTTCGACGCACGGCGCATGCTCAGGGACCTGCACCGGTGCGTCACCGAGCTGTGCCGCGCCGGTGCCGACGTCGTACTCGTGCGGCTGCCCCTGATCGGCCTGTTCGAGCTCAGCCCGCGGCTCGTGCGGCGCGTGATGCGGCGTCGGGTCGCGTTGATCAACGCGGCGGTCGACGAGGTAGCGGCGGCTGTCCGGTCGGACGCTGGTGCACCGGCGTCCGGGTCGGTCCCTTGCACCGAGTCGGCGGCGAAGTCGGTCTGTTGCACCGACTCGGCGGCGAAGTCGGTCCCTTGCACCGAGATCGGTCTTGAAGGTCTTCGACCTGATCCTCGTCATGACCGACGGCGGTCCGGGGCAGGCCACGCTCGTCCTGAGCCAGTACATCTTCCAGA
>NZ_JBEZZF010000118.1:0-9039 GCF_040639055.1 Promicromonospora sp. NPDC023987
GGTTCGGCGTGCGACCAGCGATCCGGTGGATCGCGGCGGGGATGGTGCTGCACGTCGTGGTCGCGGTGGCGCCGACAAGCTCGACCAGCGACAGCAGACCAGCGGCAGCAGGCGGCCGACCGGCACTCAGGCCAGGCGGCGCATCCAGCCGTGCCGGTCCTCGGCGCGGCCGTACTGGATGTCGGTGAGCTCCTGGCGGATCGCCATCGTCAGCTCGCCCGGCTCACCACCGTTGATCTCGTGGTCGAACGTCGCCCCGGCGAGGCGCCCCACCGGCGTCACGACGGCGGCGGTACCGCACGCGAAGAACTCCTTGACCTTCCCGGACTCCAGGCCGGACGCGACCTCGGCGAGCGGGATCCGCCGCTCCACCACGTCGTACCCGCGGTCCGCGGCGAGCCGCAGCACCGAGGTGCGCGTGATGCCCTCGAGGATCGAGCCGAGCTCCGGCGTGTGCAGGGTCCCGTCGTCCATCACGAGGAAGACGTTCATGCCGCCGAGCTCTTCGAGGTAGGTGCTGGTGGCCGCGTCGAGGAAGCACACCTGGTCAAAGCCCTCCTTCTGCGCCTGGAGCTGCGGCAGGAGGCTCGCGGCGTAGTTGCCGCCGAACTTCGCGTCGCCGGTACCTCCGGGCGGCCCTGCCCGGTGGTAATCCTCCGACACGTAGATGGACACCGGGCGCACGCCGCCCGCGAAGTACGGGCCGACCGGGGAGGCGATCACCAGGTACTCGACCTCGACCGCGGGACGCACACCGAGGAACGCCTCCGACGCGAACATGAAGGGCCGCAGGTAGAGGGAGGAGTCCTCGCCGTCGGGCACCCAGGTGACGTCCGTACGGACCAGGGCCGCCAGCGACCCGATGAAGTCGTCCACGCTGAGCGCGGGCAGCGCGAGGCGATGCGCCGAGCGGGCGAACCGTGCGGCGTTCTGGTCAGGACGGAACGTCCAGACCGAGCCGTCCGCGTGCTTGTAGGCCTTGAGGCCCTCGAAGATCTCCTGCGCGTAGTGCAGCACTGCCGTCGCGGGGTCGAGCTGCAGCGGGCCGTACTTCTCGATCCGCCGGTCTTTCCAGCCGTCGGCGCTGGTCCAGGAGACCCGCGCCATGTGGTCCGTGAACACCGTCCCGAACTTCGGAGCACGGAGCGCCTCGGCGCGCTCTGCGTCCGGCGTCGGCACGTCGGTGGGCCGCACGTCGAAGAGCGCCACCAGGTCTTCGAGCCGGGCCGGGAGGATGGGATCCGTCGTTGTTGTCATGTCGATGCCTTTCACCGGAATGCTGCTGTCAGTCTTCCACGCCCGGCAAGGCAGGTGGGGCATTCCGTGCCGGGTGCCTGCCCGGACGGCCTTCGACGTACGACGGCGGCGCCCGGGTTCGGTCTGCGTGACCCGGGCGCCGCCGTCGTACAGCGGGCTTACTCGGTCACGCGGGCCGCAATATCGCGGCCTACCTGCTCGGTCGTGCGTACGGCGCTGCCGCCGTGGGCCGTCGGTCGATCGGCGAGGTCCGCCTCGACGGCGCCCTGGACCCGCGCGGACTCGGCCGCGAAGCCGAGGTGGTCCAGCAGGAGAGCGACCGAGAGGATGGTCGCCGTCGGGTCGGCCTTGCCCTGGCCCGCGATGTCTGGGGCCGAGCCGTGCACCGGCTCGAACATCGACGGCGCGGTCCGGTCCGGGTTGATGTTGGCCGACGCAGCCAGCCCGATGCCGCCGCTGATCGCGGCGGCCTGGTCGGTGAGGATGTCGCCGAAGAGGTTGTCCGTCACGATCACGTCGAACCGGCTGGGGTCGGTCGTCAGATAGATGGTCGCTGCGTCCACGTGCGCGTAGTCGGTGGTGACGTCGGGGAACTCGGCGTTCACGGCCTCGACCGTGCGACGCCACAGGTGGCCGGCGTGCACCAGCACGTTGTGCTTGTGCACGAGCGTGAGGTGCTTGCGCTTGCGGGCGTTCGCCCGGGCGAACGCGTCCCGGACCACGCGCTCGACGCCGAACGCGGTGTTGACGCTCACCTCGGTGGCGATCTCGTGCGGCGTGCCGACACGCAGCGCGCCGCCGTTGCCGACGTACGGGCCCTCGGTGCCCTCACGCACCACGACGAAGTCGATCTCGCCGGGGTTCGCCAGCGGGCTGGAGACGCCCTGGAAGAGCTTGGTCGGGCGGAGGTTCACGTAGTGGTCGAGCGCGAAGCGCAGCTTGAGCAGCAGCCCCCGCTCCAGCACGCCGCTCGGGACCGAAGGGTCACCGATGGCGCCCAGCAGGATCGCGTCGTGCGCCTTGATCTTCTCGAGGTCCTCGTCGGTGAGGGTCTCGCCCGTCGCGTGCCACCGGCGCGCGCCCAGGTCGAACTCGGTGGTGGAGAGCTTGGTGCCCGACGGCGCCAGCGCCGCCTCGAGCACCGCGAGGCCCTGTTCCACGACCTCGGTACCGATGCCGTCACCTGCGACCACTGCGAGGTCGATACCCTCTGTCCTGCCCACCTGTGCCATGTCCGGAGCCTACGCGCGCGACCAGTCGAATGAGACGCGGGTCTCACGGGATGGACGTATAGAACGGCTCTATCGGAAGGTTCGATCGGACGGTTCGATCGACCCCTCAGTCGAACGACCAGGACGTCGCCCCGCCCGGATCGTGCACGAGCAACGCGGTGGCCCTGGTCGGCGTCACGCGGTACACGTGCCACGGGGCCGGGCCGGCCGACGGCGCGCTGTACGGGGCCGTGAGCGCGGTGCCGGAGTCGTCGGGCTCGCACGGCCAGCCGCCGTCCTGGAGCACCGTGGCCACTCTCGCGACGGCGGCTGGGTCGGTGACCAGCTCCGCACGGCCGTCCACGACCGTGTCGTAGTCACCGGTCGCCACCGCGATGGAGCAGCGCGGGTCCCGCTCCAGGTTCCGTCCCTTGCGCACGGAGCGGCCGGAGACCACCCAGTAGGCACCGTCGAACCAGATCGCCCCGATCCCCGTGACGTGCGGGCTGCCATCGGCGTCGAGCGTGGTGAGCCAGTGCGAGTGCCGGTCGGGCCCGCCGGTTCCCGGTGCCTGCGTGAGCCCGTCCAGGCTCGCAGCGACCGGTGCCCAGTCGAGCGGGGCGAGGTCATAGAGCTGTGCGAGATTCTTGGTCCTCATACAGGATCGACGACGACGGCCCGGCGAACTCATCGCCGCGGCGCCTACTGCTCCCTGGCCGACAGCACGCAGAACTCGTTGCCGTCCGGATCCGTCAGGACGGTCCAGGTCGCGTCGTCCGGCTGCCCGACGTCGATCACGGTCGCCCCCAGCTCGACGAGCCGGGCGATCTCGGCGTCCCGGTCGTCGCTCGTGTGCGGCGCGAAGTCCCAGTGCAGCCGGTTCTTGCCGATCTTCTTGTGCTCCACCGGGACGAACACCATGCCGGGCGGCACCTGGTGAAAGTCCAGGTTCTCCGAGAGCTCGGCCGCCCACGGCGGCACCAGCACGGACTCCGAGTCCTGCTCGAACCTGACCTCCCAGCCCAGGGCCTCGGCCCACCAGCGGGCCAGCCTCTTGTGGTCGGTGGACTCCACCACCGTCGAGTACCAGCGCAGCGTCATCGCCATCACCTCTACGTCGTAGGCCGGCGGCCCATGCCCGGGCCGCTGTACACACCGTACGAGGAGACACTGACAGGCCCGATGACTTCGCCGCCCGCCATCCGTCCACCCGGTATGGAACCTCGGGACATCGCACGGCGCGTCATCGACGACAACCACTTCATGGTCCTCGGCACCGCTCAACCGGACGGCACGCCCCGCGTCTCGCCGGTCTTCTACAGCCAGGCCGGATATCGCGACTTCTACTGGATCTCGTCGCCCCGCGCGCAGCACTCACGCAACGTGGCCGCGCAGCCCCGCGTCGAGCTGGTCATCTTCAACTCACAGGTGGATCCCGGGCCGGACATCGCCGCCGTCTACGTCGACGCCACGGCGGCCCAGGTGCCCGACGCGGAGCTCGCCCCAGCCGTCGCCGCGGCCTTCTCGTCCGTCCGGAAGGGCGTGCGGGCCTACGGCGTCGAAGAGCTCAGCGGCGCGGCCGAGCTCCGGTTGTACCGGGCAGCCGCCCAGAGCGTCGAGATCCACGTGCGCGGGAGCGACCCGGAGCGTGGGACGGGAATCGACCGGCGCCTGCTCGTGGCGATGTGACCGCCCGGATAGCTGACCGCCCGGAACAGCGCTCGCCGAAAAGCCTTGGCCCACGATCGCCGTCCGCCCGCACAATCACCGGATGACCGCCACCGATGAAGACCTCCGCCCGTACTTCGACGCCGCCGCCGGCGGGCTGACGTTCAACTCGCCCCTGAGCGAGGCGCGGGCCGCCGCGCTGCTCGACCGGATCCGGCCGCCGGCCACGAGCTCCCGTGTTCTCGACCTGGGCTGCGGCAGCGGCGAGCTGCTGCTCCGCCTCTGCGCCCACCACGGCATCGGCGGCGACGGCGTCGACAACCACGTGGCCGACGCCGGCAGCGCGCGCCGTCGGGCCGCCGAGCTCGGACTCACCGACCGGGTGGCGTTCCACACGACCGACGCGACGACCTGGGACCGCCCGGCGGACATCGTGCTGAACGTCGGCGCGAGCCACATCTGGGGGGACGCCCCGGCGCCCGCCCTGGCCGCCCTGCACCGGCTCACCGCGCCGTCGGGCACGCTCCTGTTCGGCGACGGCGTCTACGAGTCCGAGCCGGACGCGACGGTGCGCGAGGCCTTCGGCGACCTCCCCGACCTGGCCGGCCTGGCCCGTACGGCGACCGACGCCGGATTCCGCGTGCTGCACGCGGCCACGTCGACGCAAGGTGAGTGGGACGACTTCGAGTCGGACTGGCGGGCGGGCGTCGAACGGCTGGCCACACCCGGCGCTCGCGCGTTCGCCGACCGCCGCCGCGAGGAGTACCTGGGCGGCTACCGCGGCGTGGTCGGCTTCGCCTGGCTGGTCCTCACGCCCGCGTGAGCCGGGCGGTGCCCCCCGGCCGGTCAGCGCTTCGGGTAGAGGAGCTCGAACCGCTCGCACACCACCGGCATGTCCGGCGCGAACTCCCGGCCCTCCTGCAGGTTGCGACGGAAGTACGCCTCGTGGCCCGCGCGCCACGACTCGAGCGTGCGGTCGTCCTCACCCTCCGCAGCCGCGAAGTCCTCGTCGACCTCCTCGAAGGTGGTGGTCTCGACGCTCGTGGTGCGGATCAGGGCCCGCGGGTGGCTCGCGCTGTCCAGGAGGATCGACAGCTCGCCGACGACCGGCAGCGGGGCGCCCTCGTCGTCGTAGTCCCACAGGGCCGACGACGTCGCCGTCTTGTCGCCCGTCAGCACGGCGTCGAGCAGCCGCTCGGCGAGCTCTGGCTCGTCCCCGAACGACCAGGCCTGCGGGGGCACCGTCTCGCCGACGGTCGGGCCCACCACGATGCTCGCGCTCGCCATGCCCGCGTACTGGCGCGTGGCCGCCCAGAAGTCGAGGACCTCCGCGGCGACCTTCGCTTCCTCCTCCGACACGGCCTCGGGCTGGAACGTCGCGGGGTCGAACGTCGCAGGGTCGAAGGGCTCGGCCGGGGACTCTTCGTCGGTCGGCTCGTTGTCGTCCGCTGCCTGCGGGTTCACGTCTTGGGTCACGGGGACATCCTGCCCTACCTGCCGACACCGGACGAGACGCGGACAGCATTACAAACGCTGAACGATCCGATAACGAACGCTTACCGAGTTTGCATGTGCATGACTGGACATGGTCTGGTGAACGACGGTCCACGTCGCACAAACGTGCCTTCCCAACATTTTCCTGCCAAGGCAAGGAGGCTCTGTGCCAGCCATCGAGGCACATCATCTGTACAAGGTGTTCGGCCGTAAGGCTAACGAGGGCGTCAAACGCCTCGAGGCCGGCGCCGACACCGACGAGCTGAAGAGAGCGGGGCTGACGCCGGCGGTCATCGACGCGTCGTTCACCGTGGAAGAAGGTGAGATCTTCGTCGTCATGGGCCTGTCCGGGTCCGGCAAGTCGACGCTGATCCGCATGATCAACGGGCTCCACCCGCCGACCGCCGGCCACGTCGAGCTCCACGGCGAGAACATCACCGCAGCGACCGGCAAAGATCTGCGCCGGCTGCGCCGCGAGCGCATCAGCATGGTGTTCCAGCACTTCGCGCTGTTCCCCCACCGCTCGGTCATCGACAACGCCGCCTACGGCCTCGAGACCCAGGGCGTCGCCAAGGAGGAACGCCGCAGGCGTGCCCACGAGGCCCTGGAGCTGTGCGGTCTGACCGGCTGGGACGACCACCTGCCCAGCGAGCTGTCCGGTGGCATGCAGCAGCGTGTCGGCCTGGCCCGCGCGCTCGCCGCCGACACCGACATCCTGCTGATGGACGAGGCGTTCAGCGCCCTCGACCCGCTGATCCGGCGCGACATGCAGGACCAGCTGATCGAGCTGCAGCAGAAGCTCGGCAAGACGATCCTGTTCATCACCCATGACCTCAACGAGGCCATGCGCATCGGTGACCGCATCGCGATGATGCGCAACGGCCGGATCGTCCAGGTCGGCACGGCCGAGGAGATCCTCACCGACCCGGCCAACGACTACGTCGCCCAGTTCGTCGCCGACGTCGACCGCACCCGCGTACTGACGGCGTCGTCCGTCATGGAGCCGCCGGTCGCCGTCCTCGGCGCTGAGCAGGGGCCGCGCGCCGCGCACAAGCTGATGCGTGAGCACCAGGTCTCGGCCCTGTTCGTCACCGCGCGCGACCGCACGCTGAAGGGTTACGTCAGCGAGAACGAGGTGAGCATGCGCCTCGAGCAGAAGAACCTCGACGGCCTCCTGAAGCCCGTGCCGGACTTCGCGAGCGTCACCCCCGACACCTCGCTCGCCGACCTGTTCGGCCCGGCGGCCGAGACCCCCGCCATCGCGGTGGTCGACGACGCCGGCCGGCTCAGCGGCGTCATCCCGCGCGTCACGCTGCTCTCGGCCCTCTCCACCCAGACCGACGCCGAGATGGAGGCCGCGGTCATGGGCACGAGCGCCTCGGTGTCCGACACCGATGAGACGAAGGAGGCTGTCCGTGGCTGAGGGCGCCGTTCCCCTGACGATCGTGCCACCGCTGCCGATCGGCGAGCTCTTCGAGACGGGGTTCGACTGGTTCAAGGACACCTTCGACGCCTTCTTCGACGGCGTCGGTGACTTCCTCGACACCACGATCGACGGGTTCGCGGGCCTGCTCCAGGGCCCGGAGCCGCTGGTGCTGGCAGTCGTCCTCGCGCTGCTCGCCTGGCTCGTGCGCGACTGGAAGCTCGCGGCCGGGTCGCTGGTCGGCATGGTCGTCATCATCGGCATGGGCATGTGGGAGCCGGCCATGGAGACGCTCGCCCTCGTCGTGATAGCGACGCTGTTCGCGCTGCTGGTCGGCGTGCCGCTGGGCATCTGGGCGGCGCGCTCGGCCGTCGTCAGCCGTGTCCTGCGGCCCGTCATGGACTTCATGCAGACGATGCCCGGATTCGTCTGGCTCGTGCCGGTGGTGATCCTGTTCAGCATCGGTGTCGCCGGTGCCATGATCGCGACGGTGATCTTCGCGCTCCCGCCTGCCGTCCGGCTCACCGAGCTCGGCATCCGCCAGGTCGACAGCGAAGTGGTCGAGGCCGGGCAGGCGTTCGGCGCCGGACCCCGGCAGATCCTCAAGGACATCCAGCTGCCGCTGGCCATGCCGACCGTGATGGCCGGCGTCAACCAGGTGATCATGCTGGCCCTGTCGATGGCCGTGATCGCGGGCCTGGTCGGCGGTGGCGGCCTCGGGAACGAGGTGGTCAGCGCCATCTCGACCCTCGACCTCGCGCTCGGTTTCGACGCGGGCATCTCCGTGGTGATCCTGGCGATCTTCCTGGACCGGCTCACCGGTTCGATCGGCTCGCGTCGGCCAGGGCAGGGCCGGCTCCGCGAGCTGCGGCGCCGGTTCACGCGCACCCCGGCCACGAGCCCCGCCTGACCTGCTTCGCAGACAACCAGTACCCATACATCACGAACACTGCATACGAAACGGAAGGACACCGATGATCGGCACTACCGGCAAGCGGATCGGAGCTGCTACCGCGGCTCTCACCCTGACCCTCGGCATGACGGCATGCGCCTCTGAAGACGGGGCGAGCGGTGGCAGCGAGAGCGAGACCGACAAGACGATCACGATGGGCATCATTCCCTCGTGGACGGACGGCCTGAGCACCGCCTACCTGTGGAAGAACATCCTCGAGAAGGATGGCTACACGGTCGAGATCGAGGAGATCAACGACGCCGCGCCGCTGTACACCGGTCTCGCCGAGGGCGACATCGACGTGTACCCCTCCGCGTGGCCCGAGGTCACGCACGCTTCCTACATGGAGGAGTACGGCGACGACATCGAGGACCTCGGCGCGTACTACGACAACGCCAAGCTGACCGTGGCGGTCCCGGAGTACTCGGACCTCGAGTCGATCGAGGACCTGGTCGGCAAGTCGGCGGACTACGACGGCAAGATCGTCGGCATCGAGGCGGGCGCAGGCCTCACCAAGGCCGTCCAGGACAGCGTCATCCCGGAGTACGGCCTGGACGAGGACGGCTGGGAGCTCCAGACCTCCTCGACGCCGGCCATGCTGAACGCCCTTGAGGAGGCCGTCAAGGCCGAGGAGGACATCGTCGTCACGCTGTGGCGTCCCTTCTGGGCGAACAACGAGTTCCCCGTCCGCGACCTCAAGGACCCCAAGGGCGCCCTCGGCGAGGCCGAGGGTCTCCACGAGCTCGCGACGAAGGGCTTCAGCGAGGAGTTCCCCGAGGTCGCCGAGATGATGGGGAACGCGAAGCTGGACGACGAGCAGTACGGCACCCTGGAGGACCAGGTCGTCAACAAGCACGAGGGCGACCCGGCCGCCGGTGTCGAGGCCTGGATCGCGGAGAACCAGGACTGGGTCGACGGCCTGAAGGGCTGATCCAACCGATGGTCGGCAGATGTGGTCGGTATTTCGTCAGGTGATCGGCACCCCGGCAATCGCAAAAACAGAAAGAAAAAACAACACACAATCAACCCAAACC
>NZ_JBEZZF010000119.1:0-8431 GCF_040639055.1 Promicromonospora sp. NPDC023987
GCGCCGAGTTCATGTCGCTCGCGACAGGCCCGGCATGACCATCACCACGGCGACCCGCCACCTGGCCCGAGCACGCGTAGGCGGCCCCGGCTGGGCGACGCATCGGGCAGGGGCCGAGGGATCAGCTCCAGGGGAGAGCGCTCTCGAACGACTCCCACAGCGAGTCGCGGACGTCTTCCGTGGTGTCCTGGACACCCTGCTCCAGGTCGTCCTGGATCTGCTCGCGCTGCTGCTCGAAGGACTCGCGCGCGTTCTCCGTGGCCTGCTGGGCGTAGCCGACCACGCCCTGCACGGCGATCACGATCACCCACACGACGACGACCAGCCAGAACGGCCACGTGCGCCCGCCGCGGCGGGCGCGCACCGCCCGGAAGAGGTTCACGACGGCGGAGGTCACGATGCCCAGCAGCGGGATGGACAGCTCCGCCATGCGGGGCGCCCACACCGGGTCGAGGTTCAGCATCGCCACCGAGAGGTCGCCGAGCGCCGCGAACAGCGGCAGCCCGGCAGCGCTGGGCATCGCGTCGAAGCCCGGGAAGAGGCGCACCAGCTGGTAGACCGCGATGGCGAGCAGGATGCGCGGGACCCAGCCGAGGATCGCCGCGAGAGCCCCGAGGCCACCGGAGCCTCGGCCCTCGTCATCGCTGGCGTCCCGGTCCTTGCGGCGCGGCGTCGGGCCGGCAGGCGGGACCGGGGGCTGGACCGGGGCGTTCGGCTGCGTGCTGCCCGGACCCACGGGCCGCTGCGCCGGGGCGGGCGCGGTCGTCTGCGCCGGACGCGCGCCCGGCGTCGGCCCCGGACGGAACGCGGGCGCCACCTGTGTGGCCCGCTGGTTCGTGACCGGCGCCCTGCGCTGGGTCGGGTCGCCGGCCTGCCGCCTGGGCACGCTCGCCGTCGGGACGCCGGGAAGCGGCAGGCCGTGGCGCTGCCGGTAGGCGACCCAGCCGTCGTACGTGTCCGCGTAGCCCTCCGGCGTGAAGGCGGGCGCCCAGCGCATCGCGGCCCACAGGTAGTCCTTGATCTCGGCGGGTGCGCGCCCGCCCGCCCGCTGCGGCCCGACGGCGGACAGGTACACGGAGATGACCTCCTCCGCGGCGCCGTCGAACCCGTCGCCGTGCACCTGGTGCAGCCGGCCCATGAGCTGCTGGTCGTAGACCAGGTTGGTGAGCGGCTCACCCTGCCGCACCGGGTTGCTCGCCAGCACGCTGGTGGGCGCGACGGCGGCCGCTGCCCCGCTGCCGGTCAGCACCTCGGTGACGAGGCCGCGCTCGATGGTGGTCGCGTCGGCGGCGGCGAGCAGCATCGGGTCGAGCCTCGCGCCGTCGGACGCGAGCTGGGCGACGGTGCGCGACAGGTTGTGCAGCGGTGGGCGGTCCTCCGGCCGGTGCCGGGTCATCGCCAGGACGAGCGGCAGCAGTCGCTGGTCGACGGGGCCGACGTCGGCCGGCGTCAGGTCGCGGCCCGCGAAGTTGAGGTCGTTGGGCAGCTGGCCCGTGGCGAGGAAGATCAGCAGCAGGCCAAGGCTGTACACGTCGGACCGGGCGTGCGGCTTGCGCACGAACAGCTCGGGCGCCATGTACGAGATGGTGCCAGCGGCGTGCGTCGAGGTGCTGGTGCCGTGTCCCTTGGCGATGCCGAGGTCGATGAGCACGTACCGGTCGGGCGCGGCGATGATGTTGGCCGGCTTCACGTCCCGGTGCAGGAAGTGTGCCTCCTGGAGCACGGCGAGGGCGTCGAGCACGTCCCCGGCCACGCGCAGCACCTCGTGCGGCGACATCGGCCCGTCCGCTGCCACGCGCTGGGCCAGGGTGGGTCCCGGCACGAGCTCCATGGCGAACCACGGCGTGGGGGAGCGCAGGTCGGCAGTGATGAGCTGCGGGAACCCGCGCCCGGCCAGCCGATCCAGTAGCGCCGCCTCGCCGACGAACCGGTCGAGCGAGTCGTGCTCGGAGTTGGTCAGCACCTTGAGCGCGACCTCACCGCCCTGTCCCGTGGCGCGGTATACGTGGGCGAACCCGCCGTGGCCGAGCGAACCGAGCAGCTGGTACGGACCGAGGGTCTCGCCCGTGGCCGGGATCCGCTGGAGGGCGGTGTGCCCGGCGCCCGTGTTCCCGGTGTTCGGCTGCCCGAGGGGAGCCGCTTGCCGCGCGGCCTGCCCGCGCGTGGCCCCGGACGGCTGGACGATCTCGGTCGCAGCTGTAGGCGGCGGCCCGACCCGCGCCGGAGACGGCGCGACGACCCGCGTGGGCGCTGGCGGCGGCGGCACGGCAGCGGTGTGGTCGCCACCCTGGACCGGCTGTCCGGGAGAGTTGGCGGCCGTCATGCGGGTGGTCTGGTCGGACAAGCAAGAACTCCTCAGCAGCGCACCGGGACTACCGGATGGACCTGAGAAAATCTATCAGCGTCCCGCCGCGCCGGTCAGCCGCGCCGGTCAGCAAGGTGCTTGACCCGTGACCTGCTAACCGTTCCCGCCGGGCAGGGCGTCCTCGAGCTTCTCGGTCGCGTTCTGCTTGACGTCCTCGGCGCCCTGCTCGACCTGCTCCTCGACGGACTTCCTGGCGTCGTCCTTCGCGTCCTCTACGCTCTCGTCCACCGACTCCTGGACGTTCTCCTGCAGGTCAGCGGTGGCGTCCTGGGCGTAGCCGACGATCCCGCCGACGGCGAACACCACGATCCACGCGATGATCGCGAGCGCGTACGGCCAGATCGCCAGCGACGTGCTCAGCGAGCGGATCGTGTTGAACAGGCCGGCGAGCGCGATCCCGAGCACCGGGATCGTCAGGTTGGCGGCCTGGTCGGACCACTCGGGGTTGAGGTTGAGCATGGCGAGCACCCCGTCGCCGAGGCCGCGGAACAGCGGGAACTGCGAGGTGTCCGGCATGACGTCGAACCCGGGGATCAGCCGGACGAGCTGGTAGACGCTCAGCGCGAGCAGGATCCGCGGGATCCACGCCAGGACGGCGCCCGCCGTCGAGCCGCCGCCGGACGAGTCGTCGCTCCGGTCCCTGCGCGGCGCCGGCGGCGTCGGCCGGGGTGCCTGCGGGTTGTATCCCTGGTCAAAGGGCTGCGGCTGGCCGGCCGGCTGGCCGTACCCGGGCTGCTGCCCGTACCCGGGCTGCTGCCCGTAGCCCTGCTGCTGGCCGTAGTCCTGCTCGCCCGGGAACGCGCCGGGTGCGTGGGCCTGGGTGGGCTGCCCCGTCTCGTACGGGCGGTACGGCCGGGCGGGCGGCGGGGTCGCGGCCCGGAAGTCACGTCCCTGGTCCCCCTGTGGCATGCCCGACGGCGGGATCACCTGGGTGTGATCGCCGTAACCCGCGTCACCCTGTGGCATCCCCGACGGCGGCAGGACCTGGGTGTGGTCGCCGCCGCCCTGGGCGGGCCAGGTGGCCTGTCCGGGAACCTGGCCGTCTCGGACCGCGTCGAACCGCTGGGTCGCGGCATACGATGACGGAGCATCGGGCTGCGTACCCGGACGACCAGTACGAGCGGGCGGCCGCTGGATCTGCGTGGGGTCATCCGCCGGAGGAATTCGGCGGGTGGGCTCGTCAGACACGCGGAGGCTCCTCGATAGTGGTCCCGGTTTCGACACCTGTTCGCGCGAGAACCTACCAGGTGGGGTGATTGCCCCGTTGGGGTGGCCAGGCGGACGAACATGTCCGACCCTTACATCGGGGGCGAACCACGCGAGCCGCCTACCCAGGAACTTCGGAGGAAACGCATGAGCTCTGACACCGTGCCCCGCTGGCCCCGGATCGACGCGATCGTCCGGGAAGACGGTTCCGGTGAGGTGACGATCGACGGGACCTTCCACCCCATCACCACGGGCAGCCTGGAAGAGGCGCGGGTGGAGGTGCTGCGCCGGGTGACGGAGAACGCCGCGCAGGTGGGTCGGCCCGTACGGGCGTCCGCGACGGGGCCCGAGGGACTCTGGAACCTGATCGTGCACCCGGACGGGACGGTGGTGCCGGAGGAGGACGAGATCGCACCGGTGTCGTCCCCGACACCCCAGGCACCGGCGTCGTCCCCGACGCCGCAGGTGCCGTCGGGCGCGGCGCCGGATGGGATGCCCGGCCCGACGGGGACGCCGGAGCCGACAGGGACGCCGGAGCCGACGGCGACGCCCGGACCGGTGTTCGAGCCGGCGCCGACCGTGGATCCGCCCCCGCGAGCCGCCTCCTCCCCGGCCGAACCGCTCGGTACGCCTGACTCGCTCGGTACGCCTGACCCCGACGCGACCCGGGTATCCGGCACGACCGTGGCGGAGCACGGGACCGGAGCCGTCGGTGCGGACCCGCGCGGTCCCGCCGTCGAGAGCGACCCGGAAGACACCGTGCGTCGTGTCACGAGGCAGCCCGAGGCGCCGCACGCCTCGACGTCCCCGGTCTCGGCCCCGTCCGGGGTGACGAGCTTCTCGCCGGACGGCGGGGGAGCCGGGCCCACGAACGGCTCCGGGGTGGCCGACTGGGTGCGCGAGAACGCCGCCGACGGCACCGCGGGGGGCGGGTCCGGCCTGCCGAGCAGCCTGCCCAGCAGCTCGACCGGCAGCGTGCTGAGCCCCATGTCCGGGCCGGTGGACGCGGTACCGGCCGCGCGGAACGCGGGTGGCAGCCTGTCCGCGCCGCCGTCGGACCCGACGCCCGTGGCCGACGGCGACGCACCGCGCTCGCGACGCGAGGCGCGGGAGTCGTTCCTGACGCACCAGCAGGACGAGGACCCAGCCACGCGCGGTTTCCGCGGGATGATCACCCGGATGGGCATCCGGGTCGGCCCGAGCGAGTCGGAGCGGGCCGAGCGCGCCGACGAACGCGCCGTCAGCCAGCACTGGCCCGGGCCGCGCACCATCTCGATGGTGAACGGCAAGGGCGGCGCGGGCAAGACGCCGTCGACCGTGCTGCTCGCGGCGGTGTTCGCGCAGTTCGGCGGCGCCGGCGTCGTGACGTGGGACAACAACCAGACGCGCGGCACGCTGGGCTGGCGCACCGAGCAGGGCCCGCACGAGTCCACGCTGCTGGACCTCCTGCCGCAGACGGACCGCCTCCTTGGCCCGTCGGCGCAGGCCGCCGACCTCGCGCGGTACGTGCACCACCAGACGCGTGACCGGTTCGACGTGCTGCGGTCCAAGCCGATAGCCATGGCGAACGAGCAGCGGATCGAGTCGCGGGACGTGGACGCGATCCACTCGGTGCTCTCGAAGTACTACCGGATGATCCTCATCGACTCCGGCAACGACGAGTCGGACCCGATGTGGCAACGGATGATCGACCTCACCGACCAGCTCGTGGTGGCCACCACCACGCGCGACGACCACGCGGAGGCCGGTGCTCTGCTGCTGGAGGCGCTCGCGACGCGTGACGGGCGCTCGGCCTACCTGGCGCAGCAGGCGGTGGTGGTCGTGAGCCAGGCCGACCAGAAGGAACCGGCCAGCGAGCTGGAGAAGGTGGCCGACGGATACCGGTCCCTGGCCCGCGAGGTGGTGACCATCCCGTTCGACCCGGCGATGGTCGACGGCCACCTGCGCTACGGCGCGCTCCGCACGGACACCCGCCGGGCCTGGCTCGCCGCGGGCGCGGCGGTAGCGGGCGGGCTCTGACCCACCGGAGCCGTCGAGTGCGGGATCTTCGCCCCGAACCTGCCCGGGCGGGGGCGAAGATCCCGCACTCAGTGCCGGGCTCGAGGGATCAGGCGGGGAAGAGCGCCACGATCTGGTTCCAGACCGCCATGGTGTCGTAACCCATCTCGTTCAGGAACGCCCACAGGATCCCGACGATCGCGTACAGCGACACCGGAACGAGGAAGATCCACTCGCGCACCGAGCCGGCGTTCCCGAGGATCGGGATCGCGATGTTGCCGCCGGACCGCCAGAACATGTCCAGCTCGATGCCGCGCTTGTTGCGCATCCAGTACGGCGACCGGAACTTCAGCGGCCACAGCAGCGGCACCCCGGCGGTGGTGATCATGTCGCCGAGGATGTGCACGATGCAGCCCAGCGCCACACTGAACGGCATCCAGTACCACTCCTCCGGCGCGAAGATCGCGATGAGGACCGCCAGGGTGATGGACGTGGTCCACGGCAGGAGCTTCGTGTCCCGCGTGATCTTGAGCGCCTTGAGCGCGAACGCGACCAGCAGCACGCACATGATGCCGGGGCCGATGAGGATCGTCCCGAAGGCGTCGTTGCCGGTGTCGATGCTCAGGAAGCTGAGCCCCCAGGCGATCGCAGTGAACACCGCGACGCCGAGGATCGAGTGCGTGCCCTTGCGGTGCCCGCCGGACACCGCCTCGATTCCCTTGACCACCACGTCCGACACGGGCGACAGCGAGTTCGCGATGGTGCCGGAGTGATGGTCGGCGTCCGGTAGCAGTGCGGCCCCGGCACAGACGAGGGCGCCCGCGATGACGCCGGTGTCCGTCACTCCTGGGTACCAGCCGAAGGCGATCGGCGTCGACGCGGTGACCGCTACCCAGGCCGCGGCTCCCGTCGCGGCGTGGTTGCCTCCCATCATGGTGGTGTGCGCTCCAGTTCCCGGGTCTCCCCGACGTGATTTCGGGCCGGGTTCGTCCCGGCCGGAGGAAACCCTAGCGCGGGCCACCGACACCGGCCGCGACGGCGCGCCCAGCGGTCTGAGCAGGCCGAACGCACCTTCCCGCGAGCGTGGGGTGGCTCAGGCGCCCGTCACGTAGGCGTAGCGGTGGAAGTGCTCCTCGCGCACGAAGCCCTCCGACTCGTACAGCCCCTGCGCCGCGACGTTGTCCCACGCGGTGGCGAGCGACACGCGGATCGCACCGGCCTCCTTGGCGCGGCGGCACGTGTCCTGCACCAGCGCCCGCCCCGCACCGGTGCCGCGCGCGGCGGGCGAGACGAACAGGTCGTTCAGGACCCACGACTGGCTCAGGCTCACGGACGACCACGTGGGGTAGCTCTGTGCGAAGCCGACCACGCCGCGGCCCGCGGCCGAGTCCTCGGGCTCGCTGCCCTCCGGCTCCAGCACCGCGACCAGCAGCACGCTGTCGCCCGCATCGTGGCGGGCGGTCAGATAGGCGCGCGCTTCGGCGTCGGGCACCTCCTGGTCGTAGAACCTGAGGTACTGACGGAAAAGGTCGACCACGGCATCGACGTCGTCGTCGGTCGCGGGGCGCACATCAACAGACACCTCGCGATCATGTCAGGCCCATGGGGGTGGGCGCCATGACCCTTGGCGATACCAGGGGGCGAGACGGGGGTGATACAGGAGCGGCCCGCCCGGAACATGCCGGACCTCGGAACGGTTGTCAGAGGCGATGAACACCACGCCACGCTTGTCCGTCCTTGACCTCGTACCCGTCCGTTCGGGCCAGACCAGCGCTCAGGCCCTGGCGGCCTCGCTCGAGCTGGCGGTGCTCGCCGACCGCCTCGGCTTCGAGCGCTACTGGTTCGCGGAGCACCACAACATGGCGGCCGTCGCGGCGTCGTCGCCGCCGGTCATGATCGCCGCCGCTGCCGCGCGGACCTCGCGCATCCGGGTCGGGTCGGGTGGCGTGATGCTGCCGAACCACGCCCCGCTCGTCGTGGCGGAGCAGTTCGCGGCGCTCGAGGCCGTCGCCCCCGGCCGGATCGACCTCGGCCTCGGCCGCGCGCCGGGCAGCGATCCGGTGATCACGTCCCTGCTGCGGGCCACCGGTCCGACGGCGGACGTCGACCGGTTCCCGCAGCACGTCACCGACATCCTGAGCCTCATGGGGCCCGACGGCGCCCGCCTGCGCCTCACCTCCGGCGAGATCTACGACGTGCGGGCCACGCCCGCGGCAGCCGGCGTCCCGACCGTGTGGCTGCTGGGCTCCAGCGACTACTCGGCGCGCCTCGCCGCGGAGCTGGGCCTGCCCTACGTTTTCGCTAACCACTTCTCCGGCCAGGGGATGGACCAGATCCTCGGTCTGTACCGCGACGGCTACCGGCCGTCCGAGGAGCACCCGGAGCCGCGGACGTTCCTCACGGCCAACGCGGTGGTCGCGCCGACGTCGGACGAGGCGCACGACCGGGCCCTGCCGCAGCTGCGGCAGATGGCCAGGCTGCGCTCCGGCCAGAGGCTGGGCGCGCTCGAGACCGTCGAGGAAGCGGTGCGCGGCACGGCCGGCGAACCGGCCGACGGCGCGCTCGCGCAGTCCATCGAGGCGATGCGGGCACGCTGGCTGATCGGCGACGCGGCCCAGGTGGCCGCCGACGTGCGCGGGCTGGCCGATCGGTACGGCGTGGAGGAGGTCATGCTCGTGCCCGTCGCCGGCTCCCGTGCGGACGAGCCGCTGGACGCGACCCCTGGGCGGACGCAGACGCTGCAGCTCCTGGCGGACGCGCTGTAACCCGCCGCGCGGGGCCGCGCGGCGCCGCGTGCCTCCGCGTGCCTCCGCGTGGTCGGTAGAACGTCAGGAGGTCGGCAGCCCGGGCTACCGACCTCCT
>NZ_JBEZZF010000120.1:0-8185 GCF_040639055.1 Promicromonospora sp. NPDC023987
GGGCCCCCCACTCTCACCCACCCCCACGCACTCCCACTCCCCCCCCCCGCCGGGGGGGGGCGCGCGGCTGCGGGGCGCCCCGCCAGCCCCCCCCCGACTACCCGGCCTCGCCGGGCTGCACGCCGCCGTACGTGCCGGTCTGGATCGCCGAGATGGTCGCGCGCCAGGAGCCGGCGGGCGTCTCAGTCAGCCCTTGAGGCGGCACACGCCCTGCACCTGCCCGGTCTGGTCACCTTGACCGGACCAGGAGTCCACGCGACCGTGATCGTATGACCGTCGTGAACGTCCAGGAAGCGAAGACTCATCTCTCCCAACTGATCTCGCGCGCCCAGCACGGCGAGGAGATCGTCGTCGCCCGCTCCGGAAAACCTGCCGTCCGTCTGATCCCGGTGGAGCCCGTGGCTCAGCGCACGTTCGGCACCGTGCCGGTCGCCATCCCGGACGGGTTCTTCTTCGAGCCGATCAACGAGGAGGAGCTCGCCGCGTGGGAGTGACCCACCTCCTCGACACCCAGCCGACGCCGCGTTCGACACCCTCCCAGCGGTCCGCACCGCCTGGTAGGATCCAGCGATGCGGACCGTCACCGGGTCTCCTGGTACGGGATGACCACGCGGTTGATGACGAGCAGCGCCGCCGCGGCGACCGGGACGGCCACGAGGGCTCCCAGGATCCCGCCGAGCGCCGCACCGGCCAGGGCCGCGACGATCACCAGCACCCCGGGCACCGCCACGGCGCGGCTCATCACCCGTGGGGACAGCACGTATGCCTCGACCTGCATGTACACGAGCAGGAAGATGGCGACGACGAGTGCCGCGACCGGGCTCACCGTCAGCGTCGCGAGGACCACGAGGATGGAGCCGATGACCGTCCCGACAACGGGTATCAGCGCCGCGACGAACGCGATGACGGCGAGCAGGATCGGGGCGGGACTGCCCGCGAACACCGTCAGCAGCAGGGTGAACGTGGCGTTGACGGTCGCCAGGACCAGCTGCCCGGAGACGTACCGGCCCACGGAGTCCAGCACCTCGTTCAGGAGCGATCCGGTCATGTCCCGCCGGGACCGTGGCACGAGCCGCAGGACGGCGGAGACCATGGTCGGCAGGGATACGGCGAGATAGATCGTCAGGGCCGTGACGATGACGACCGCCGTCACGCCGTTGATCAGTCCGGTGCCGACCTGCAGAACGCCGCCCGCGATCACCGAGAGCTGCTGGGGGTCGGTGAGGAGCCCGGTCAGCGACGACAGCAGGCCGTTCAGGTCGAGAGCGACCAGGTTGTCGGTGGTCCAGGCGTACCAGGCCTGGTCGGGCAGCTCCCGCAGCCCGTCGACCAGCTGGGCGCCGAAGATCCCGACCTGCTGGACGGCGAGCGGCAGCACCGCGACGACGAAGAGCGCGATCACGGCGGCGGACCCGACGATCATCACCGTCGCGGCCGCCCAGCGCGGCAGCCCTCGCGAGGCGAGGTACCGGATCCCCGGCTCCAGCGCCAGCGCGAGGAACAGGGCCAGCCCGACGTACACGAGGACCGTCGCCACCGCCGAGAGCGCGCCGAGCAGCGCGAGGCCGGCGCCGACGCCGAGGGTGGCAAGCAGCGCGTACCCGAACGGCTGCGCAGGCAGGCCCTGGACGGGGGCCCGGCGTCGGCCGGCGCTTGCCCCGGCGACTCGCTGCGGCAAGCGGGCCATGGCGCTCCGTTCGCTCCGACCGGTTCACGGTGGGGGGTACTGTCCGGGCCTCCCACCTCAGGGGCGAACGGACGTTGGATGGGGTCTGCTAGAGAGTACTGACGTCGCGCCGCACCGGCTGGCGCGGCGCACCGAGCAAGGAGAGACACCCATGCGTGGAGTTGTCATGTACGCGCCCGGCGACGTTCGCGTCGAGGAGCGCGAGGACGCGAGGATCACCGAGCCGACCGACGCCGTCATCCGGGTGACCGCCACCTGCATCTGCGGGTCGGACCTCTGGCCGTACCGCGGGATCGAGGCCCTGAACGGCCCCACCCCGATGGGCCACGAGTACATCGGCATCGTCGAGCAGGTCGGTGACGACGTGCGGAACATCAAGGTCGGCGACTACGTCGTCGGCTCCTTCGTCGCCTCCGACAACACCTGCGAGATCTGCGAGGCCGGGTACCAGTCCCGCTGCATCCACAACGTGATGATGGGCTCGGTCGGCACCCAGGCCGAGCTCGCCCGCATCCCGCTGGCCGACGGCACCCTCGTCGCCACCCCCGGCACGCCCGACGCCGACCTGGTCCCGTCGCTGCTGGCCGCCTCCGACGTGCTGGGCACCGGCTGGTTCGCCGCGGTGGCCGCCGAGGCCGGCCCCGGCAGGACCATCGCGGTGGTCGGCGACGGCGCGGTCGGGCTCTCGGCGGTCCTGGCCGCCAAGCAGCTCGGCGCGGAGCGCATCATCGTGTCCAGCCGCCACCCGGAGCGCCAGACCCTGGCCCGCGAGTTCGGCGCGACCGACATCATCGAGGAGCGCGGCGACGCCGGCGCGGCGAAGGTCAAGGAGCTCACCGGCGGGTACGGCGCCCACGGCGTCGTCGAGGCTGTCGGCACCGAGGAGTCGATGTGGCAGGCCATCCACTCGGCCCGGCCCGGCGGGTACGTCGGCTACGTCGGCGTGACGCACGGCGTGGAGCTCAACGGGCTGGACCTGTTCTTCACGGGCGTGCACCTGCACGGCGGTCCCGCACCGGTGCGCCGGTTCCTGCCCGAGCTGATCCAGCTCATCTGGGACCGCGCGATCGACCCGGGGAAGGTCTTCGACCTCACCCTGCCGCTCGACGAGGCGGCCGAGGGTTACCGGGCTATGGACGAGCGCCGCGCGACCAAGGTGCTGCTGACGCTGTGAGCCGGGACGAGGTGCGGGAGTTCCTGGTCTCCCGCCGCGCGAACGTCCCGCCGGAGCGGGCAGGAATCCCCGACTTCGGCGGTGAGCGGCGCGTGCCCGGGCTGCGCCGCGCGGAGGTCGCCATGCTCGCCGGCGTCAGCCTCGACTACTACACGCGGCTGGAGCGCGGGAACATCCGCGGGGCCTCGGACAGCGTGCTGGGCGCCATCGCGCGGGCCCTGCAGCTGAACGACGCCGAGCGGGAGTACCTCTTCGACCTGTCCCGCACCGCTCCCGCTCCGGCGTCCGCCCGTGACCGCAAACCGGTCGCGCGGTCGGTGCGCACGTCGGTCCAACGGGTGCTGGACAACCTGACGGTCCCGGCGATCGTGCACAACGCGAACCAGGACCTCATCGCCGCGAACCTCATGGGCCGGGCCCTGTACGCGCCGCACTTCGACACCGACGGCACGCCGAACATCGCCCGGTTCATCTTCCTCGACCGCCGCGCCGAGGACTACTACGTCGACTGGGCCACGGCCCGGCACACCGCCGCGGCGATCATGCGCCTGGAGGCCGGACGCGACCCGCTCAACAAGGAGCTCACCGCGCTCATCGGCGAGCTCTCCACCCGGAGCCCGCGGTTCCGCGAGGACTGGGCCGGGCACGACGTCCACGAGCACCGCACCGGGGTCAAGTCGTTCCGCCACCCCGAGGTCGGCCTGCTCACCGTGGCCTTCGACGTGTTCGAGATGCCGGGCGAGGCAGGGCTGCAGATCGTCACCTACAGCCCTCCCCCGGACACCGGATCCGCCGAGAAGTTCGCTCTGCTGGCGAGCTGGGCCGCGACCCAGGAGACCGAGCGCTCCCGCACCGCCGACCCGGTGAACGGCTGACCGTCAGTCCCAGCGGAACAGCAGGCTCGCGGTCACCA
The DNA here is from genome assembly GCF_040639055.1 of Promicromonospora sp. NPDC023987. Taxonomy (NCBI): domain Bacteria; kingdom Bacillati; phylum Actinomycetota; class Actinomycetes; order Micrococcales; family Promicromonosporaceae; genus Promicromonospora; species Promicromonospora sp. NPDC023987. The sequence goes on from NZ_JBEZZF010000120.1 coordinate 3,775, forward strand.
CGCCGACCAGGGTCGAGACCGCCAGGCTGACGAGGTGGACGGGGTCGACCCCCGCGCCGACCCAGGCGGCGGACAGTCCCGCGACGGCAGCTCCGAAGGGCGTCAGCTCGCCGACCGCCGCGACGGCGTCGGGCAGGCTGGCGGACCCGCCGAACATGCCGCCGAGGGCGCCGAGGGCGAAGAAGGTGATGAGCCCGATCGCGACAGCCGAGTTCGGGGTCGGCGCGACGGCGGCGACGATCATGCCGACGGCGTACAGCGCCAGCATCGCGAGTCCGTAGACCGCGAAGGCTGCCCCGAGGTCCGCCGGGGGACGCGCATCAAAGGCCAGGAACGCCACGGCCAGGGCTCCGGCGAGTCCGACGAGCGCCTGCAGCATGCTCACGACCACCTGAGCGACCAGGACCATGGCCGGAGAGGCCGGCGTGACCGCGAGCCGGCGCAGGATGCCGGTACGCCGGTAGTAGGCGAGGAAGCTGGGCATGTTGATGACGCCGATGCTGGCCAGGACCATCGTCAGCACCAGGGGGAGCACGTAGGCCTCCAGTGCGGTGAACCCGCCGGCCACATGAGCACTCGCCGACCCGGCACTCATCACCAGGATCAGCAGGGGCAGGAGCACGGGGACCACGAGGCCTGCCGTGTCCCGTACGACCATCTTGGCCTCGCACACCACGAGGGTCAGCCAGGACCGTGCGCCCGGCTGGCGAGCTTCGACCACTGTGCTCATTCGGCTTCCTCCAGCTGCTTTCCGGTGAGGGCGACGAACGCGTCGTCGAGGTTCTGCGCGCCTGCCAGCGCGACCAGGCCGACCGGGGGTTCGACGGCGAGCACGCGTCCGGCGTCGAGCAGCGCCACGCGGTCGCAGAGCCGCTCGACCTCCTCCATCGCGTGGCTGACGAGCACGATGGTGACGCCCTCGTCGCGGAGGTGCTCGATCGTCGCCCACATCTGCCGGCGGGCCCGCGGGTCGAGGCCCGTGGTGAGCTCGTCCAGGATCAGCACGCGGGGACGTCCGGCGAGGGCGAGCGCGATCGAGAGCCGCTGCTGCTGGCCGCCGGACAGCTTCTCGAAGCGCACACCGCACTTCTCCGCCAGGCCGACCAGCTCGAGGAGCTCGCCGGTGGGCCGCGGGTCCGGGTAGAAGCTGCCGTAGAGGCCCATCAGCTCCGCCACCGTGAGCGCGCCGTGCAGGTAGGCCTCCTGGAGCTGGACGCCCAGCACCTGGCGCACCTCGGCACGGTCACGCCGCGGGTCGAGGCCCAGGAGCGTGACTCGTCCGCCGTCGGGCCGGCGCAGCCCCGCGATCATCTCGACCGTGGTGGTCTTGCCCGCGCCGTTGGTGCCGAGGATGCCGAACACCTCGCCGGGTCCGACCCGCAGGGTCACGTCGTCGACGGCTACCTTGTCGCCATAGCGTTTGTGGAGGTGCTCGGCGAAGATCGCCGGTTCTGCACTGGTCATGGCGGCGACGCTATGCGGGCCGGCCCAGCGACCGCGCGTGCCGATGGTCAGGGAAGTGATCCATGACTTTCGGCACCGGCGGCGCCGGACGCTCGCCTCATAGGGTGGTTCGCATGCGGCGGCTGGGTACTGACGAGTGGTCGGGGCTGGTGATGCTGGCCGTGTCGGTCACGGTGGGCGCGCCGTTTCTGTTCGGACCGGTGGACCCGACCATCCCGCGTGGCTGGTGGGCCGCGCTCTTCCTGGCCGTGTACGTCGCCCTGCTGCTCTCCGTCATCCGGGACGGGTCGGACCCGCTCACGTACTGCCTGTTCGGTGCGGCGGTCGTGGCGTCGTGGGCGACGCTGCTGACCGTGCCGCACCTGGGCCTGCTGCCGATCCTGCTGGTGATCACCGCGGCGGTGAGCATCTACGTCATGCCCCTCTGGGCGGGCTTCGTCGTCATCGGGCTCAACACCTTTGTCCTCGCCCTCGTCATGGCCCTGCTGCACCGCGGCACGACCGACGCCCTGATCGGTGTGGGCTTCTACCTGCTCATCCAGGTCGCGACGATGCTGAGCTCGGCGACGCTCATCCGCGAGCAGCGGCTGCGCCGGGAGCTGAGCCAGGCGCACGTCGACCTGCGCGCGGCGTCGGTGCTCCTGTCGGAGTCAGCCCGCACCGCGGAGCGGCTACGGATCTCGCGCGACCTGCACGACCTCATCGGCCATCAGCTCACCGTGCTCACGCTGGAGCTGGAGGCGGCCCGGTACCGGGAGGGCGAGCAGGCACGCGAGCACGTCGACCGGGCGAACCGGGTGGCGCGCGACCTCCTCGCCGACGTGCGGCAGACGGTGAGCGAGCTGCGGACGGCGTCGTCGTCGGACCTGAGCGGAGCGCTCCGCCAGGTGGTGCACGACCTGCCCGACCTCGAGGTGACGGTGGAGGTCGAACCCGAGGTGCAGGTCGACGAGGAGCAGTCGGCGGCACTCGTGCGGGCGGTGCAGGAGATCGCCACCAACACCCTGCGGCACGCCGAAGCGCGCGAGCTGTGGATCGAGGTCTCGGCCCGCCCGCCCGGCGTCGTCCTGACCGCTGTCGACGACGGCCGCGGGTACCGCGAGCTGGTGCCCGGCAACGGGCTGCGCGGTCTCACCGAGCGGTTCGAGGCGCTCGGCGGCGGCGTACGGTTCGACGGCGACGACGGCTTCCGGGTCACCGCGACGGTGCCGGCATGACCCGGGTGGTGCTCGTCGACGACCAGACCCTCGTGCGGCACGGCATCCGCACGCTGCTGGAGATCGCCTCCGTCGACGTCGTCGGGGAGGCCGACGACGGCCAGGCCGCGCTCGAGGTCGTCACCGCCACGCTGCCCGACGTGATCCTGCTCGACCTCCGGATGCCCCGCTACGACGGCCTCTGGACGCTCCGCCGGCTCCGCGAGCACGGCATCGACATCCCCGTGCTGGTGCTCACGACCTTCGACGACGACACCCTCGTGCTCGATGCCCTGCGGGCCGGCGCGCGGGGGTACCTCCTCAAGGACGTGACGGTCGAGCAGCTGACGCGGGCGGTGCGCACCCTGGCCGACGGCGGCACGCTGGTCGCACCGTCGATCACCGACCGGATGCTGCGCGCCATCCGCTCGCTCCCGTCCGTGGCCGGTGACGACGCGCCCCCCGCCCAGGACCTGACCGGGCGCGAGCTCGAGGTGCTCCGGCTCATGGCGGAGGGGTACACGAACCGCGAGATCTCCCGCGCACTGTCCCTGGTCGAGGGCACCGTGAAGAACCACGTCTCGACCATCCTGCTCAAGCTCGCGGCCCGGGACCGCACCAACGCCGTGCTCCGCGCCCTCCGGCTGGGGATCCTCCGCTAGCGCGCAGGTAGGGTCCCGAGGGTGCGCATCGAGACCGACGGCCGCCCGGCGACGGCACCCGAGCTGTTCAGCACCTACGGCCACTTCACGGCCATGCAGGTGCGCGGCGGAGGGGTCCAGGGACTGACGAACCACCTGGACCGGCTCGACTCCGCGCACCGCGAGCTGTTCGGGCGGGCGCTCCCGGGCGACCGGGTACGTGACCTGGTGCGGCACGCCCTGGCCGGGACCGCCGACGCCTCGGTCCGGGTCATGCTGCGCGACGCCGAGCACGTCCTGGTGTCCGTCGGCGACCCGCACGATCCGCCCACCGGCCCGCAGCGGCTCTGTTCCGTCCCCTACCTGCGGCCGTTCGCCCACCTCAAGCACCTGGGCGGCTTCGCGCAGCTGGAGTGGGCCCGCCGGGTCCGGCTCGACGGGTACGACGATGCCCTGCTGACCGCACCCGACGGCGCCGTCGCCGAGTCGTCGACGGCGAACATCGGCTTCTTCCGACCGGACGGCAGCGTCGTCTGGCCGGACGCTCCGCACCTGCACGGCACCGCCATGCGGCTCGTCGAGGCGAGCACGCCGTCGGCCCGGCACCGGGTCCACGCCGACGACGTCGCGGGGTTCGCCGGGGCGTTCCTGGTCAGCTCGCTGGGCGTCGTCGCCGTCGCGTCGGTCGACGACCTCACGCTGCCCGACGCCGGGCCACTCGTCGCCGGCGTCGTCGAACGCCTCGCGGCGGTCCCTTGGGAAGAGGTCTAGGCGCTCCGGCCGCGGCAACGCACGGTGCCGGTGGATGGCGCGCCAGGGGCAGGGTGTACCCAGGGCGTACCTGCCAGGTCTACTGAAATTCGGTCACCCTGATCCCGCTTTCTTCACGTCAGCTGAACAATTCAGCTCAGCCCGCAAAACCGGTGCTCAGGGGAACGAAGTTCACTTGAGCTGACACCTCCCAGATCAGTACTAGATGCCGCGACGATCATGCTCTGGTCAGCGGCCCCACCGGGACAGCGGACCAGCGAGAGGTCCGCCTCCAGAATGCTGTTGGGCACGGTTCCGACGTCGCCCGCGCGCTCTCGGGCCGGGGCGCGGCGCTCCGCG
>NZ_JBEZZF010000121.1:0-7922 GCF_040639055.1 Promicromonospora sp. NPDC023987
CTCTTGGACAACGAGAACGGCCGCATCTTCCGCGAAGCCTGGATCGCCGGAGTCACCAACCACTACCCCGGCGAACCCAAGCCCGGCTACATCACTCCCTGGGACAGCACCCCGGAGTGGGAACGATCCGCCGCCGCAGCCGTTCACGACCAAGTCCGCGCGTTCATCGACACCACCGACGGCGCCACTGGACGCCTCACCCGCGAGCAGAAGAGCCGATTTGTCGCGCTGTGCTGGATCGGCCAGATCTACAAGCACATCCCCGACCCCAAGCCCTCCTACGTCGCCGACTGGAACGACCTGCCCGCCTGGCAACGGGAAACCGACGCCGACATCTTCGAGACGATTGAACGACTCTCGTAGGGCTGCTCGGCAAATAATGACCCATCGCCTATCGCTCCTTACGCTTCTATGACTAATGGGATGAGTTCACGTAGGCAACGGGGCGACTCGCCAGCTGAGTGCCGCGAGTTCATCGCACGGCTGCTCGCCGGCGCTCGGAGCGACCCGGCCCACGGGCGGCCCGGTCTGGCGGCGGCCTGTGCACCACGAGACCGGGCCGCCAGACCTCAGCGCGCGTCGCGCCAGGCGAGCCATTTCTTCAGGGTCGACAGGTCGTAGTCCGGCCCGCTCGTGCCGACCGTCAGCAGCGTGGCACCCGCGGCGACCAGCTTCTCCCCGGTCGCGGCAGGGTCTCCGTCCACGCCGACCGAGCGCTCCACGAGCTTCGCCGTGTCGCGGCCCACTTCGGCGCCGTGCTCGTCGAGGATGCCCGACTTGCGGGTCAGCGTCTCGACGTCCCCGAAGCTGTGCCAGATGTCCGCGTGCTCGGCCACGATCCGCAACGTCTTCTTCTCTCCGCCACCGCCGATCATGACCGGGATCTCGCGGACGGGGGCCGGGTTGCCCACCGCCAGCCGGGCCTTGATCCGCGGCATATCCTCCGCCAGCTGCGCGATCCGCGAGCCGGCCGTGCCGAACTCGTACCCGAACTGCTCGTAGTCCTTCTCGAACCAGCCAGCCCCGATCCCGAGGATGAGCCGCCCGCCCGAGATGTGGTCGACCGTCCGGGCCATGTCAGCCAGCAGCTCCGGGTTCCGGTACGAGTTGCACGTCACCAGCGCGCCGATCTCCACACGCTCGGTCTGCTCGGCCCACGCACCAAGCACGGTCCAGCACTCGAAGTGCTTGCCGTCCGGATCGCCATAGAGCGGAAAGAAGTGATCCCAGGTGAACAGAACATCGACGCCCAGGTCCTCCGCGCGCAGCACCGCGTCCCGGATCTGGGAGTACTCGGCATGCTGCGGCTGGAGCTGGACGGCGATGCGAAGGTTCCCGTTGGTCATGCCCGCAGCCTATGCCGCCGACCACGTGCGCTCCTGGCCTCGACGCAGAACCGCGACAGCACAAGGACTACGACCGGTTCGGCTACGAGTTCGGCACTGCCGGGTCCCGCATCGCGAGCCTCGCCGATGCCATGCCGCGGATCAAGGCCCGGCTCGCCGCGGGCAACCCACCACCCACGCGGGAGACCCCGATCCTGATCGGCGGCGGCGTGCGGAAGACGCTGCGGGTCGTCGCCGAGCACGCGGACATCTGGCACAGCTTCGGCGACGCGCTGGTGGCCGCCGGCGCGACGCTCCTCACGATGAGCAGCGCCGGGCCGGACTACGACCTGAGCAAGGTCAAGGCCTGGGTCGACTGGCGCGACGCGCGCCGCTGAGCGCTACAGCGCCAGCACCGTCTTGATCCCGCCGGGGTCGCTCGCGAACGCCTCGACGGCGTCCTCGAGCGGCACCCGGTGGGTCACGATGCGGCCGAGCCAGCCGACGTCGGCCTGGGCCAGTGCCTCCGCGCCGGCCCGGTAGTGCGTCAGGTTGGCGTTCACCGAGCCGATCACGGCGTCGTTCTCCAGCACGATCCGCCGGTTGAGCGCGCCGGCGTCGAACTCGATGGTGCGCCCCGCCGACGTGACACCCGTGAGGCAGGTGACGCCGTAGCTGCCGCTCGCGGAGAGGACGTCGACGACGACCTGGGTCGCACCGGTCGCCTCGATGACGATGTCGGGGTGGATCGCGGCGGCGACATCGGTCACCGGCTCGGTGTGGTACTCGGCACCCAGCTCGGCGACCAGCTCGGGCTTCGGCCCGTCGGCGATGCGGTCGAGCACGTGCACCTCGAGGCCGCGCTGGACGCCGAGCAGCGCGGCGAGCAGGCCGATCGGCCCCGCACCCGTCACGAGCGCCACCTTCGGCTCGAACCACGCGCGCTGTCCGACCAGCTCGATCTGCTCCCAGGCCTTGGCGACGACGGTGGTCGGCTCGAGCAGCATGCCGACGTCGGCGAGCGCCGGGTCGAGGCGGACGGCGTAGTCGGCCTCGACGGTCCAGCGCTCGGAGGCGAACCCGTCGATCGCCTTGATTCCTCGTTCGGTGTACTTGCCGTTGCGGCACATGTCGAACTGCCCCCGCGCGCACGCCCCGCACGGTTCCGGGTCCGGACGGCGGACCACGCCCACCACGAGGTCGCCGGGCGCGAAGCCGGAGCCGTCCGGCGCCGTGCGCACCCGGCCGAGCGACTCGTGCCCGAGCACCAGCCGCTCACGCCCTGGCGGAGCCCAGCCGTACTCGCCCGCGGCGATCTCCCGGTCCGTTGCGCAGACGCCGACGGCGAGGCCGTCGACCAGTAGCTCGCCCGGCCCGGCAACCGGCTCGTCGACGTCGGTGACCGCCAGCGAGCCCGGGGTCTGCGGGACGACGGTCAGCGCACGCATCAGGCGATCCCCTCCGCCGACGAGGCTGCCGGAGGCTCGGACGGCGGGGCGGCGGCCGGGACGGCGACACGGCCGGCCGCGCCGGACTCCACGCCGGACTCCACGTCGCGAACTGTGACGCCCTGACCGAGCCGCAGCGCGCTGTTGACCAGGCCGAGGTGGCTGAACGCCTGGGGGGTGTTGCCGAGGTGGCGCCCCGTGTGCACGTCGTACTCCTCGCTGAGCAGCCCGAGGTCGTTGCGCAGCGAGAGCAGCCGCTCGAACAGCGCGACGGCCTCGTCCATCCGGCCGATCCCGTGCAGGGCGTCGACCAGCCAGAAGCTGCACACCAAGAAGGTGGCCTCCTCGCCCGGCAGGCCGTCCACCCGGTCGTCGGCGTGGGTGTGGTAGCGCAGCAGCAGCCCGTCCTGGCTGAGCTCGCGCTGGACGGCGTCCACCGTGCCCACGACACGCGGGTCGTCCCAGGGCAAGAACCCGACCTGCCCGATCAGCAGCAGGGCCGCGTCCAGGCCCTCCGAGCCGTAGAACTGCGTGAACGTGTTGCGCTCGGCGTCGAACCCGTGCATGCAGACGTCGGCGTGGATGCGGTCGCGGATGGCCCGCCACCGCTCGACGGGTCCGTCCAGCCCGCCCTCCTCGACGGCGCGCACCGCACGGTCGAACCCGGCCCACGCCATCACCCGGGAGTGCACGAAGGCCCGCCGTGGGCCGCGCACCTCCCAGAGCCCGTTGTCGAGGTCGTCCCAGTGTTCTTCGAGGTACTCCAGGAGCGCCTTCTGCAAGGCCCACGCCTCCTGGTCGGTCTCGAGTCCCGCCTCCCGCGCCAGGTGCAGCGCGTCGAGGGTCTCGCCCCAGACGTCGATCTGGAGCTGACCGGCCGCTCCGTTGCCGATCCGCACAGGGCCCGAGTCCTCGTAGCCCGGCAGCCAGTCGATCGTGTACTCGGGCAGCCGCCGCCGCCCGTCGAGGCCGTACATGATCTGGAGGTCCGCCGGATCGCCGGCCACCGCGCGCAGGAGCCACGCCCGCCACGCGCGCGCCTCGTCGATGAACCCCGTTCCGACGAGGGCCTGCAGCGTGAACGCCGCGTCCCGCAACCAGCAGAACCGGTAGTCCCAGTTCCTCGAGCCGCCGATCTCCTCGGGGAGCGAGGTCGTGGCCGCCGCGGCGATGGCGCCGGTCGGGGCGTAGGTCAAGGCCTTCAGGGTGATCAGGGACCGGTGCACGGCCTCGGCCCACGGGCCACCGTAGGTGGACTTCGCGATCCAGGACCGCCAGAACTCCTCGGTCTCCCGCAGCGCCGCCTCCGCTCCGACGGGCGGCTTGGTCGGCAGATGGGACGCGTGGTAGGTCAGGACGAACGGCACCCGGTCGCCCGGTCCGACGGTGAAGTGGGCACGGTGGACAGCGTCGTCGGCGACACCGTCGTGCGTGAGGGCGACGCCCGCGTCGATGTGGACCGAGTCAGGGCCGGCGATAGCACGCAGACCACCATTGTCCTGGGTGACCCAGGGCACGACGTTCCCGTAGTCGAACCGGAGCCGCAGCTCGGTGGTCATCGGGACGTTCCCGCTGATCCCCTCGACGATCCGGACCAGGTCGGCCTGGTCGCCGCGCGGCGGCATCAGGTCGATGACCCGGACGCGGCCTTCCGGCAGGTCCCATTCCGTCTCGAGGACCAGCGTGCCGTCCCGATAGCCACGGCTGGTGCACTCGCCGCCGGACTCCGGCCCGAGGCGCCACGACCCGTGCTGCTCGTCCCCGAGGAGCGCGGCGAAACAGGCCGGCGAATCGAACTGGGGCAGACACATCCAGTCGACCGCGCCATCACGACCGATCAGTGCCGCAGTCTGGAGGTCTCCGACAATTCCGTAGTCTTCAATTCGGCTCGTCATCACTCTCAGACTAAAGCGTGTTTCGGAACTCGTCGTCGTGAGTGGATGGATGTTTGTGCGGAGCCCTCGGGGCTCATCGAACGCGCGTTCGGGTGCTGGGATGGGGGCTGGCAGCATGGTCCGCGTGTCCAGGCATACATCGTTCCGGTTCTGTCTCGACCTGTCGGTCGAGCAGGAACGCGTGCTGTCCCGGCACGTCGGGGCTGCGAGGTTCGCGTTCAACCAGGCCCTGCGCCTGCACAAGGACGCACGCTCGGCGACCTACCGCCAGCAGCCTCCAGCAATAGGGACGGTAACCGACGGTGACCAGCCCGGGGACGGCGGGGACCTGGGTGTTCGGGTGCCGTGGTCGGGGTTTGATCTCATCAACGCGTTCAACGCCTGGAAACGCTCCGAGGCCGCCGGACGCCGGTTCCTCGTCGACGCGACCGGGGAGACACGCGTGGAGGTGACAGGGCTGGCCTGGCGCGGCCAGGTGCTGGCGCAGGTGTTCGAGGAAGCCGCCGTCGACCTCGGCCGAGGACTGAAAGCGGCCGCTGAATCCCGTACTGCTGCCCGGAAAGGGCCGACGGTCCGATTTCCCCGCTTCAAGAAGAAGAGCCCGACGGGTGGGTCGTTCCGCATCCGGAACCAGGTCAGCAAGGGCCGGCCTGGCATCCGGGTCGGCGACGGCGACCGTCCGCGGTCGGTGACGTTGCCGAAGATCGGGACGTTGCGGGTGCGGGAGGACACCCGACGGCTACGCCGGATGATCACTACTGGCCGCGCCCGGATCCTGCACGTGACCATCTCCCGAGGTACGAACCGGTGGTGGATCTCCATCACTGTCGAAGCCGCTGACCTCCACCGCGCGGCACAGCACACGCTCCCGCCTACCGGGGAGCGTACGAGTGGCGACGCAGGCTGGACCGACGCCGAGTCGGGTGCCAGGACCTGGGTGGGTGTGGATCGGGGTCTGCACGCGTTGGCCGTCGCCGGTTCGTCCGACGGCGTCGAAGTCCTGCGCGTCGATAACCAGCGGGCCATGCGGCGAGGCCTGCCGCGCCTGCGCCGCCTGTCCAAAGCGGTGTCCCGGAAGAAGAAGGGATCAAGGAACCGTCAGAAGGCTGTCGCTCGCCTGGGGCGGCAGCATGCCCGGATCCGCAACCGCCGTAACCACCACCTGCATCAGGTGTCCAACCAGCTGGTCAAGAACCACGCCCGGCTGGTCCTGGAAGACCTGAACATCACCGGCATGACCACCAACCGCAACCTCTCGCGCGCCATCAGTGATGCGGCGTGGGGTGAGCTCGCCCGGCAGGTCACCTACAAGCAGGCCTGGCGCGGCGGGCAGGTGATGGTCGCGGACCGGTGGTTCCCGTCGTCCAAGACCTGCTCCACCTGCGGCACCCTCCGCAAGGATCTGACGCTGAAGGACCGGATGTTCGAGTGCCACTCGTGTGGGCACGTGATGGATCGGGATCTGAATGCCGCCGTCAATCTCGCCGCCTGGGCCGAGAACCACACCCCCGCCGTGACCGGCGGTGCGGGGTGTGGTGTCGTCCGGGTCGGGGACCGTCAAGCAGCCGGCCCCGTCAACAACGCCTACCGACAGGACACCCCCACCCACCCCGCCCCACCGGGACGTGGCGGCAAGGGACTGGACGACGTAGGAACCAACCCTCAGACCGCACCAGCGGCCTGAACCAGGACGCCCGAGAAGGGCGGTGCTCACAAGCCGTAGGGCTTCTGAAACACGCCGTACCAGGGGGACCCCCGCTTCCTTCCCCGGCAGGGGACTCCCGCCGACGTTGACAGCCCCGCGCGCGAACCATAGGTTCCATCTGGCGCGGCACCTGACGTCACGCCACGTACTCGATCGACGAAGACTCGAGCAGCGAAACGGGTGGACCGATGAAGCTCCGGAACCTCGCACGTGCCCTGATCACACTCGTAGTCGCCCTCGGCGCTACCGCCGGAGGGACAGCAACGGCCACGGTGAGCGAGCTGGACGACGGCTGGTCGACGTCGTGGACCCAGTCACAGCAACGCAGCTCCGGGCTGAGTCCTGAGACGTTCGAGAACCGGTCGGTCCGCATCATCACCCGCCTCACCCAGGGCGGACCGACCCTGCGCGTCCGGCTGCAGAACGAGTTCGGCACCGAGCCTCTGGTCGTGGACGCCACCACGGCGGGCCTGAGTGCGGGAGGCGCCGCCATCCGGCCGGAGAGCCTGCGCACCGTGACCTTCGGCGGTTCGGACTCCGTGTCGATCCCGGCCGGCGGCGACGTCTGGAGCGACCCGGTCGACCTTGCCACCACCGCCATGGACGACCTGGTGGTGAGCTTCTACCTGGCGAACCCCACGCGGATGATGCTCCACGACCTGGCCGGCCGCACCAACTACTTCTCACCAGAGGGCGCCGGGAACACCACGGCCGACACCACGGGCGGCGATTTCCCGGAAGCGCACGGGTGGACCTATCTGGTCAGCGCGGTGGACGTCTACGACCCCGAGCTCTCCGGCACGGTCGTCGCCTACGGCAGCTCCGTGGTCGACGGTGTCGGCGCGGACGACTGCGGGGTCGGCTGCCCGCCGCCTGCCGTGTTCCAGCGCTGGACCGACACGCTCGCGCAGCGGGTCATCGACAAGCGTCCGGACAAGCGCCAGGTCGCCGTCGTCAACGAGGGGATATCGGGGACCACGGCGTCACCCGCGTGCGGGGGTGGCGGACTGGACGGCGTCTCGCGCCTCGATCGGGACGTTCTCGCACTGCACAACGTGAAGTCGGTCATCTACTACTACGGCACCAACGACATCGGCAACAACTGCAGCGCCGAGGAGATCGTTGCGGCCTATCGAGACACGTTCGCCCGCTTGCACGCAGCCGGGATCAAGGTGTTCGTCACCCCGATCACCCCGCGGCCCGGTTACACGGCCGAACAGAACGCACAGCGCGCCGCGGTGAACGAGTTCGTCCGGGCGGGCGACAACTGCTCCGGGACCTGTGACGGGGTCTTCGACTTCGACCGGGTGCTCCGGGACCCCGCGAACCCGAACTCCATCAAGCCGGCCTACGACAGCGGGGACGGGGTGCACGCCAACATCGCCGGGCAGACGGCGATCGCCCGGTCCATCCCGCTGGGCCGCCTCTGACCAGACGTACTCCCCCGCAGGCCGGCGGCCCCGCGCTGGACGAACGGCGCACCGGCCGGATGGGAACGGCCGTCGCGACGCTGCAGCGGGAGCAGGACGACGTGGTGCGCGCGGACGCG
>NZ_JBEZZF010000122.1:0-7762 GCF_040639055.1 Promicromonospora sp. NPDC023987
CCAATCGAGTTCGAGACCGTCTACGCTGACCAGACCCTGGCCCTCGCGGCCTGACTCATCAAAGAAGACGTGTCAACCGTTCCTGGGGCAGTCCCCAGCGAGGGACGAGCAATGCTGACGCCCAGATATCAACGATGTCGTGAACCAGCACACCTCGCCCTCCGCTGGCGGTCCGTGTGACGGTGGCTGGAGTCCGACCCGGACTCCAGCCATCGTCATGTCGGCAGCAGGGGGCTTGGTCAGCTGATCCCGACGATGGGCAGACGCAGTGCGGCCGGCGCCGCCTCGGGCACGACCGGGGCGGCGGGACGTACCGGCTCCACGGGACGGTAGGCGGACCCGAGGACCGGACGGATGTCCGGCTCGCCCGCGTTGGGCCACAGTGCGCAGGCGCGCTCAGCCTGGGCCGTGATGGTGAGCGAGGGGTTGACACCGAGGTTGGCGGTCACGGCTGCGCCGTCCATGACGTGCAGGCCGTCGTGGCCGAACACCCGCAGGTAGGGGTCTACGACGCCGCTCTCGGTGTCGGACCCGATGGCGCACCCGCCGAGGATGTGCGCCGTCAGCGGGATGTTGAACGGGTCACCGATGGTGCCGCCGGGGATGCCTTCGACGTCGTCGCCGCCCATCTTGTCGGCGATACGGCGGACGGCCTCGTGGCCCTCGGGGATCCAGCTCGGGTTGGGGGCGCCGGTGCCCTGCGTCGACGTCATGAACCGGCCGAAGAGCGCACGCCTGGTGACGGTGGTCAGCGAGTTGTCCTGGGCCTGCATGACCAGGGCGATGACCGTCCGCTCCGACCAGCGGCGCCAGTCGAGCAGCACGGGCAGCCACTTGAGGTTCTTGCCCATCTCGCCGAACCACCGGACGAACCGGAACGGTCCGCCGTCGACGAGGATGTGCTGGAGCGCGGCCATGACGTTGGAGCCGTGGCCGTAGCGCACGGGTTCGATGTGCGTGCTCTCGCTCGGGTAGAACGACGAGGTGATGGCGACGCCGCGGGAGTAGTCCGTCGTGCCGACCTTGTGCGTCATCGCACCGAGCAGCGCCTCCGAGTTGGTTCGCGTGAGGTGTCCGAGCCGCTCAGACAGCCGCGGCAGGGTGCCGGCGTCCTTCATGGCGTGCAGCAGGCGCTGCGTACCGAGGGTGCCCGCGCCGAACACGACCTGCCGCGCGGTGAAGCGCCGCTTGCCGCCCCACTTCCTGCCGGTGCGGTGCGTACGGATCTCGTACCCGCCGTCGGGCAGCGGGCGCACGACGTCGGCCGTGGTGAGCGGGTGCACCTCGGCGCCGGCGCGTTCCGCGAGGTAGAGATAGTTCTTGACGAGGGTGTTCTTGGCACCGTGCCGGCATCCGGTCATGCACTCACCGCACTCGGTGCAGCCGGTGCGTTCCGGGCCCACGCCGCCGAAGAACGGGTCGGCGGCGCGGCAGCCGGGCGCCGGCTCCTCGGCTCCGCCCGGCCCGAAGTACACGCCCACCCGCGTGGGGCGGAACGTGTGGCCCACCCCCATGTCCTCGGCGACGCCTCGGACTATCTCGTCGGCGGGGGACCGGCCGTGGTACTGGACGACGCCGAGCATGCGCTCGGCCTGGTCGTAGTACGGCGCGAGCTCCGTCTTCCAGTCGGTGATGTGGGACCACGCGCGATCCGCGTAGAACGGGTCCAGGGGCCGGTAGAGCGTGTTGGCGTACACCAGGGACCCACCGCCGACGCCGGCGCCCGTCAAGCACAGGACGTTGCGCAGCAGGCGCACCCGCTGGATCCCGTAGCAGCCAAGGGCGGGTGCCCAAAGGAACTGCTTGAGATGCCAGGAGTTCTTGGCGAACTCGTGGTCCTCGAACCTGCGGCCCGCCTCGAGCACGCCGACCCGGTAGCCCTTTTCGGTGAGGCGGAGGGCAGCAACGCTGCCGCCGAAGCCTGACCCGATCACCAAGACGTCGTAGTCCATGACCGTGAATGTACCCGCTATTGACGCCGCGTGAAATACGGGTCCTCGATCGCGTCGTGGCCTGCCACCGGCCCGCCGGCTTGGCTGCCACAGGGGCGGATCCGGTTGGAAAAATCGGCGGGATCGCGCGGATAAGAGGCCGGTCGGGCCGCCGACGGGTCCTCCGCTTTGCTCAGTGCGCCGTACGGCAGGTAGCCTGGGCCGCGCGGCATGGGCCTACCTGGGTAGAGCCGGTCGCGAGGAGACGTCGCATAGTCAGGTCTAGTGCGCCACCCTGCTAAGGTGGTAACGGGGCAACCCGTTCGAGGGTTCAAATCCCTCCGTCTCCGCCAGGAAGGTCCCGGCCGCGCGTGACGCCCGGGGCCTTTTCTGTGGGAGGTTCGCGGCGTTGGTTCAGCGCACGGGCCGACCCGTGGGAGGGCTGTGACGGAGTTCTCCCCGGCTGACCTGGATTTGGGTTTGGGTCCACGTCGAACAGGCGGTAATGTTCTCGTCGGTCGGCCGTGCGAACGGCAGGCCAGTAGTCTGCAGTACAGCAAGCGCCCGTAGCTCAACGGATAGAGCATCTGACTACGGATCAGAAGGTTGGGGGTTCGAATCCCTCCGGGCGCACATCAGGAACGAGGCCCCGGCCAGCGGAGACGCTGACCGGGGCTTCGTCGTTCAGACGTATCGGGACCGATTCCGGGGTCACTTGGCCCGTGTGGCGGTCGGGCCCGACGCCGGCGCTGATGGTCCGCTTCGACCATGCGGTTGGGCATGTTCCAGGGCGCTGAACCATGCCCAACCGCATTCTGGAGGAGGACCTTGACGCAGTCCCGCCAGGGTGCAGGCGTCTGCCCGCTGGGGGCTGCGGTGGCATGAGCATGGCAAGACCCGGTCCCATTCGCAGGTCCCGATCGGGTCACGGTTGTGACCCGGGCCACTCGACTGTTGACCAAGGCTCCGGGCTGTCGCTACGTTCACGTGCGGCACACCCGTTCGGAGTGCGACCAGGGCGCCGGACGTCGGAGCTCAACGATGCGCTCCGCCGTCGGCCCTGGGAGGACCCCGGACGGGCGTGCCGCCCAGGCGACGCACTCCCGCCGGTCGCACGCGTGCGAGCTGCAGCGGCCGGATGCCCGGCCGAGGATGCGAAGCGGACGCGCACGCGGCAGGGAGGACCTGAGATGAGCGAGATCGTTCAGGACGCCGGCACCCGGTCGGGGGAGTTCGTGCAGTCCCTCGAGCGTGGGCTCGCGGTGATCCGGGCGTTCGGCACGGACCGCGCTCGGATGACCCTGAGCGAGGTCGCTCGCGAGGCCGAGCTGAGCCGGGCGTCGGCACGTCGCTTTCTGCACACCCTGGTGGAGCTCGGCTACGTGGTGACCGACGGGCGGGTGTTCGCGCTGCGTCCCCAGGTGCTCGAGCTCGGGTACGCCTACCTGTCGAGCCTCTCCCTGCCCGACGTGGCGCAGCCTCACCTGGAACAGCTCGTGGAGGACGTCGGGGAGTCTTCGTCGGTGGCGGTGCTCGACGGTGCTGACATCGTTTACGTCGCGCGCGTGGCGACCCGCCGCATCATGTCCGCGGCCATCCAGGTCGGCACGAGGTTCCCGGCGTCCGCCACCTCGATGGGACGCGCGGTCCTGGCGCACGTGTCCGACGGCGAGCGCGAAGCCTTCCTCGCCGCTGCCACCCTGCTGCCGCTCACCGCGCACACGATCACGGACAAGGGGCTGCTGCGCGCGGAGCTGCATGCGGTCAAGGAGCAGGGCTGGGCGCTCGTCGACCAGGAGCTGGAGGAGGGCCTGCGCTCGATCGCCGCGCCGCTGTGCGACGCGGCGGGACGGGTGATCGCCGCGGTGAACGTGTCCGCTCCGGTGCGCCGCGGTCCGGTCGAGGAGATGGTCGCCGGCTTCCTGCCGCCGCTGCTGCGCGCGGCCCGGGAGATCGAGGCTGACCTGGTCCGTACCCGCACCTGAGGCGACTGTTAGCGTGAGTGTGCGCAGCAAGAACGCATGTGCGCTCTGCGAACAGGCGGGGGTCCAGACCGATGAAGCACGCATTCGTCCGGTGCGAGGCGCTGAAGTACGGCAGGGGCGCCGCGTGACCGTCCAGCTCGCGTCGACCGCAGCGGAAGCCGTCGGCGACGTGGTCGACGGCTCCACCGTGATGATCGGCGGGTTCGGACCTGCCGGACAGCCGGTCGAGCTCATCGAGGCGCTCCTGGAACAGGGCGCCGGCGATCTCGTCATCGTCTCCAACAACGCGGGTAACGGTGAGGATGCGCTGGCGCGACTGATCCGGTTGGGCCGTGTCCGCCGCATCGTCTGCTCGTTTCCACGCCAGGTGGACTCCTGGCACTTCGACGCGGCCTATCGCGCGGGCCGGATCGAGCTCGAGCTGGTGCCGCAGGGCAACCTCGCCGAGCGGATCCGCGCGGCAGGGGCCGGCCTGGGCGGTTTCTTCACGCCGACGGGCTACGGCACGCCGCTGGCCGAGGGAAAGGAGACCCGGACGATCGATGGCGTCCCGATGGTCTTCGAGTCCCCGCTCCGCGCTGACCTGGCCCTGGTCAAGGCATTCCGGGCCGACGGCGCGGGCAACCTCGTCTACCGGAAGACGGCCCGGAACTTCGGGCCGGTCATGGCAACGGCGGCGCGGCGAACCGTGGCCCAGGTGAACGAGGTGGTGCCGGTCGGGTCGATCGACCCCGAGGCTGTGGTGACTCCTGGCATCTACGTCGACGCGGTAGTGCCGATCGACGGCGGGACCACGCTCGCGGGCGCGCGGCTCTCGGAGCGGGGAGCAACCACGTGAGCGCGGGGGTCGTCCCGGGCGGCGCGCGGGGTACCGCGCGGTTGTCCGCAGCGCAGATGGCCGCTCGCGTGGCCGCGGACATCCGGCCCGGCTCGTACGTGAACCTGGGGATCGGGCTTCCGACGCTCGTGGCCGAACACCTGCCGGAGCATTCCGGCATCACCCTGCACACGGAGAACGGGTTGCTGGGCATGGGACCGGCGCCGCACGCGGACCGTGTGGATCCGGAGCTGATCAACGCGGGCAAGGTCCCCGTGACGGAGCTCGCCGGCGCCTCCTATTTTCACCAGGCGGACTCGTTCGCGATGATGCGCGGCGGCCACATCGACGTCTGCGTGCTGGGCGCGTTCCAGGTGTCGGTCTCCGGTGACCTCGCGAACTGGTCCACGGGCGAGCCCGGTGCGGTCCCCGCGGTTGGCGGCGCGATGGACCTCGCCGTGGGGGCCAGGCGGAGCGTCGTCCTGATGAACCTGCTGACCAAGGACGGTCGGCCCAAGCTGGTGGGCGAGTGCTCGCTTCCGCTCACGGGTGTCGCCTGCGTGTCCCGCGTCTACAGCGACGTCGCAGTGCTCGATGTCGGGCCGGATCCCTCGTCGGGCGGCCGAGCCCGCGTTGTCGAGACGTACGGCGTCTCGCACGGGGAGCTCGAAGAGATGCTGGGGCTGAGTCTGACCAGTGTCACGGGATAGTGCCGCCGCCCCGGCAGTACCGCCGCCACCGGCCCGACCGCGGCCGGACGACGTCGCGACGTGCCGGCTCGGACAGGCGTGGGTGCCCGTTCGGCTCGATGGCGAAATCTGAATCAAAGATTACGCGGACATGGCCAGCGGGGAGAGTTCTTGGTCTGCTCACGCCCAAGCACGGGCTCCAGAGGGCGGCAGAGGCTGTCAGAGAGGGCATAGAGCCCCTCGAACCTGAGGTCCTCTTGGAAAAACAGCCGGTGAACAGCGGTTCTGTGTCCGCCGTCACCGGCCCCGGCTTTGACGCACCCCAGCACCTGACGTACTGTTCTGGATGTCAGCCCGACGGGCCGACGGACACGAGGGCCGGAAACGGACCGAGTGGCCGCGCCGGGGCTGGATCCCATCTCTGATGCAGGCGGTTAACACTGCCTTGCGGGATATCGGGTGTGGATCCTCTCTTGTAGAGCATGCCGGTCCATCTGGACCAGCAAGTTTGCGGGGCAGGTTCCGGTCTGGTAAGTTGAAGAGGTTGCCCCGGATGGGGTCAGCATCTAAAAGATGATGACTCTGACGGTGTGCGTCGGTTGTTTGAGAACTCAACAGTGTGCTTGATAGTCAATGCCAAAGTTTTAACCCTTGTCGGGTGTGGCTGTGCTGACCGCCTGGTTGGTGTGGTTGCATTTGTGAAGGGGTTGTTTGGACGGACACAAATCATCAGATTTGGTCTGGCCGGTATCATTGTTCATGCCTGCCTCTTTGGTGGGTGTGGATGTTTCTCTTTTACGGAGAGTTTGATCCTGGCTCAGGACGAACGCTGGTGGCGTGCTTAACACATGCAAGTCGAACGGTGAAGCTCAGCTTGCTGGGTGGATCAGTGGCGAACGGGTGAGTAACACGTGAGCAACCTGCCCCCTACTTCGGGATAAGCCTTGGAAACGAGGTCTAATACCGGATATGAACACTTGCCGCATGGTGGGTGTTGGAAAGTTTTTCGGTGGGGGATGGGCTCGCGGCCTATCAGCTTGTTGGTGGGGTAATGGCCTACCAAGGCGTCGACGGGTAGCCGGCCTGAGAGGGCGACCGGCCACACTGGGACTGAGACACGGCCCAGACTCCTACGGGAGGCAGCAGTGGGGAATATTGCACAATGGGCGAAAGCCTGATGCAGCGACGCCACGTGAGGGATGACGGCCTTCGGGTTGTAAACCTCTTTCAGCAGGGAAGAAGCGCAAGTGACGGTACCTGCAGAAGAAGCGCCGGCTAACTACGTGCCAGCAGCCGCGGTAATACGTAGGGCGCAAGCGTTGTCCGGAATTATTGGGCGTAAAGAGCTCGTAGGCGGTCTGTCGCGTCTGGTGTGAAATCCCATGGCTCAACTGTGGGCTTGCATCGGGTACGGGCAGACTAGAGTGCTGTAGGGGAGACTGGAATTCCTGGTGTAGCGGTGGAATGCGCAGATATCAGGAGGAACACCGATGGCGAAGGCAGGTCTCTGGGCAGTTACTGACGCTGAGGAGCGAAAGCATGGGGAGCGAACAGGATTAGATACCCTGGTAGTCCATGCCGTAAACGTTGGGCACTAGGTGTGGGGCCAGTTCCACTGGTTCTGTGCCGTAGCTAACGCATTAAGTGCCCCGCCTGGGGAGTACGGCCGCAAGGCTAAAACTCAAAGGAATTGACGGGGGCCCGCACAAGCGGCGGAGCATGCGGATTAATTCGATGCAACGCGAAGAACCTTACCAAGGCTTGACATGTACGAGAAAGCCCCAGAGATGGGGTTCTCTTTGGACACTCGTACACAGGTGGTGCATGGTTGTCGTCAGCTCGTGTCGTGAGATGTTGGGTTAAGTCCCGCAACGAGCGCAACCCTTATCCTATGTTGCCAGCGGGTTATGCCGGGGACTCATGGGAGACTGCCGGGGTCAACTCGGAGGAAGGTGGGGATGACGTCAAATCATCATGCCCCTTATGTCTTGGGCTTCACGCATGCTACAATGGCCGGTACAGAGGGCTGCGATACCGTGAGGTGGAGCGAATCCCAAAAAGCCGGTCTCAGTTCGGATCGGGGTCTGCAACTCGACCCCGTGAAGTCGGAGTCGCTAGTAATCGCAGATCAGCAACGCTGCGGTGAATACGTTCCCGGGCCTTGTACACACCGCCCGTCAAGTCACGAAAGTTGGTAACACCCGAAGCTCACGGCCCAACCCCTTGTGGGAGGGAGTGGTCGAAGGTGGGACTGGCGATTGGGACTAAGTCGTAACAAGGTAGCCGTACCGGAAGGTGCGGCTGGATCACCTCCTTTCTAAGGAGCTCATCTCCATCAGG
>NZ_JBEZZF010000123.1:0-7507 GCF_040639055.1 Promicromonospora sp. NPDC023987
TCCTCACGCAGATGCAGCTCCTCGTGAAGCAGATGACGCGGCTCGACGAGGCGGAGCAGCTCACCGGCCCGCAGGCCTCGCTCGCCAAGTACACGTGCACGCGTGGCGCGCGCGAGGTCGCCGCGATCGCCCGCGACCTGCTGGGCGGCAACGGCATCCTGCTGGAGAACCGCGTGGCGCGGCACTTCGCCGACATCGAGGCCCTGCACACCTACGAGGGCACCGAGAGCATGCAGGCGCTGATCATCGGTCGCGAGATCACGGGCACGAGCGCTTTCGCCTGACCCGCCCCGCCTGTCGAGCCCGCCCCCGCATCGTTGGTCGAGCTTGTCGAGACCTCATGTCTCGGCAAGCTCGACCAACGGCAGGGCTCCAGACCGAGGGGCCACGCACGTTAGAAGGTCGAGGATGACCCAGCAGACAACACCGCCCGTCGTCGAGATGACGGGCATCAGCGTCGAGTTCCCCCCGGTGAAGGCCCTCGACGGGGTCGATCTCCATCTGCGTCCCGGCGAGATCCACGCCCTCATGGGCGAGAACGGCGCGGGCAAGTCCACCCTGATCAAGGCCCTCACGGGGATCCACTCACCGACGGAGGGCACGATCCTGGTCGACGGCGTCGAGCGCCGGTTCACCGGACCCGCCGATGCCCGGGCGCACGGGGTGAGCACCGTGTACCAGGAGGTCAATCTCTGCGAGAACCTCACGGTCGCGGAGAACATCATGCTCGGCGCCGAGCCGCGCCGGCTGGGCGGCCTGCACTGGCGGGCGATGCGCCGGCAGGCGGCGACGCACCTCGAGCGGATGGGCCTGAGCATCGACCCGGCCTCGTCCCTTGGATCACACTCGCTCGCTGTGCAGCAGCTCGTCGCGATCTGCCGCGCCACCGTTGGTGACTGCAAGGTGCTGATCCTCGACGAGCCGACCTCCAGCCTCGACACCGACGAGGTGGCGCACCTGTTCACCGTCATGCGCGCGCTGCGCGACGACGGCGTGGCGATCCTCTTCGTGAGCCACTTCCTCGACCAGGTCTACGACATCTCCGACCGCATGACCGTGCTGCGCAACGGCCGCCTCGTCGGCGAGTTCGTCACCGCGGACCTGCCGACGCACGAGCTGGTCCAGCACATGATCGGCCGCTCGATGGACGTGCTGGAAGCCGCCGAGCACGTCGGGGAACGTGCCGACCGGCCAGCCGGCCGGACCCCCCTGCTCCAGGTGGTCGGTCTGGGCCGCAAGGGCTCCGTGCGGCCGTTCGACCTGGAGCTCTACGAGGGCGAGGTGGTGGGCCTCGCCGGCCTGCTCGGTTCCGGTCGCACGGAGCTGGCCCGCCTGCTGACGGGCGCGGACCGGGCCGACGTCGGCCAGACCCGCGTGGCGGGGAAGCCCGCCCGGCTGCGGACACCGCGTGCCGCCATGGACCTGGGCATCGCCTACACCTCCGAGGACCGGAAGGGCGAGGGCGTCGTGGACGGCCTGACCGTGCGCGAGAACATCGTGCTCGGCCTCCAGGCGCGGCGGGGCTGGATGCGGCCGCTGCCGCGCAAGCAGGTGGACGAGCTGGTCGCGTCGTACATCGAGCAGCTCGGTATCCGGCCCGCCAACCCGGAGGCGCTGCTGCGCAACCTGTCGGGCGGCAACCAGCAGAAGGTGCTGCTCGCGCGGTGGCTCGCCACGGCACCGCGGCTGCTGGTCCTCGACGAGCCCACGCGCGGCATCGACGTCGGCGCGAAGGCCGAGATCCAGAAGCTCGTGGCCGACCTGGCGGCCGACGGCATGTCGGTCGTCTTCATCTCGGCGGAGCTCGAGGAAGTGCTCCGCATATCCCACCGCATCGCAGTGCTGCGGGACCGCCGCAAGGTGGCGGAGATCGACGGAGGAGAAGCCACGATGGACCAGGTGGTCGACCTCATCGCCGGTGGCGGTGCGGCATGAGGAACCTGCTACGCCATCATCTGTTCTGGCCGGTGGCCGCCCTGGTCGTCCTGCTGGTCGCCAACACGGTCGCCAGCCCCAGCTTCCTCGCGATCACCGTCCGGGACGGACACCTCTTCGGTGCGCCGATCGACATCCTGCGGATGACTGCGCCGCTCCTGCTCGTCGCCCTAGGCATGACCCTGGTCATCGCCACGCGCGGCATCGACCTCTCGGTCGGCGCCGTGGTCGCGGTCTCGGGAGCGGTCGCGCTGTCGTACATCGCGTCGTCGTCCGACCCGGAGTCGCCGGTCACGGTGCTCACCGCGATCGCCCTGGCCCTGGCGCTGTGCCTCCTGCTCGGCGTGTGGAACGGGTTCCTGGTCTCGGTGCTCGGCATCCAGCCGATCATCGCCACGCTCATCCTGATGACGGCCGGCCGCGGCGTCGCCATGCTCATCACCGGCGGCATGATCACCACCGTCAACAGCGAACCGTTCAAGGTGCTGGGCTCAGGGTTCTGGCTCGGGCTGCCCGTCGCGGCGGTCCTCGCGTTCGGGGTGTTCGCCGTCGTCGCGTTCGTGGTGCGGCGCACCGCGCTCGGCATGCTGCTGGAGGCGACCGGCATCAACCCGGCCGCGAGCCGTCTCTCCGGGGTGCGGTCCAAGACGCTGACCTGGACCGTCTACGCGGCGGCGGGCCTGTTCGCCGGACTGGCGGGCCTGCTCATCAGCGCCGACACCATGGCCGCCGACGCCAACAACGCCGGCCTGTTCATCGAGCTCGACGCGATCCTCGCGGTGGTGATCGGCGGGACGGCGCTCTCGGGCGGCAAGTTCAACCTGTCGGGCACCCTGGTGGGCGCGCTCGTCATCGCGACCCTGGAACGGACGGTGACCGTGGTCGGCATCTCGCCGCTGGTCACGCCACTGTTCATGGCGCTGGTCGTCATCGCGGTCACGCTGCTGCAGTCGCCGAGGATGCGGGAGCGGCTCACTGCCGCCACCCGCCGACCCGTCGCCACGACGCCGGCCGAGCCGCAGCCCGCCGCACGCCCCGACTCGACGGAGGTGAAGGCCTGATGGCGACGTCGGCCCCCGCCCGCGCCCCGCGCGCACTGAAGATGCCGATCCGGCTGGACCGCCGCTACCTGCCCGTGGTGGGCACGTTCGTGGTGCTGGCGCTGATGCTCGTCGTGGGCGGCAGCAGGTACGACAACTTCGTCTCGCCCGCCGTGATCTCCAACCTGTTCATCAACAACGCGCACCTGATCGTGCTCGCGGTCGGCATGACCTTCGTGATCCTCACGGGCGGCATCGACCTGTCCGCCGGTTCGGTGCTGGCGCTGTCCACGGTGGTCACGGCCGCGCTGCTCCAGGCAGGCTGGCCGCCCGCCGTGGTGATCCCGCTCGCGGTGGGCGCCGGGACCGTGATCGGCCTGGCGCACGGCGTGATGGTGCACTACTTCCAGGTGCAGCCGTTCGTGGCCACGCTCGCGGGCATGTTCTTCGCGCGCGGCCTGTGCTTCGTCATCGCCCCGGAGTCCATCGCCATCGACAACGCGTCGTTCGTCTCGCTCGCGAGCTGGGTGCAGATCTTCGGCGGGTGGCGCATGTCGTCCGGCGTGCTCATCGCCCTGATCTTGGTGGGTCTCGGCTTCCTGGTGCTGCACTTCACGCGGTTCGGCCGCACGGTGTACGCGGTCGGTGGCGGTGAGCAGTCCGCCCTGCTCATGGGCCTGCCCGTGGCCCGGACCAAGGTGCTCGCCTACGTGGTGAGCGGCACGTGCGCCGGGCTCGGCGGTCTGCTGTTCGCCATGTACTCCCGGTCGGGCTACTCCCTGACCGGCGTCGCGATGGAGCTCGACGCGATCGCGGCGGTCGTCATCGGCGGGACGCTGCTGACGGGTGGCACCGGCTTCGTGCTCGGCTCCGTGCTGGGCGTGCTGGTGCTCGGTCTGATCCAGACCATCATCACGTTCGAGGGCACCCTCAGCTCCTGGTGGACCAAGATCGTGATCGGCGTGCTGCTGCTGATCTTCGTGGCGCTCCAGCGCGTGCTGACCCTCCGCAGGACATAGCGGGGGCCTCCGGCCCTGACTCGGCGTACCCGGTACGCCGAGTCAGGGCCGGAGTACCACCCACTCCCCACTCGCCATGTGATCCTCCGCGGACCACGCCATCTTCTGCGCTATCGCCCCGATATCGGTGGAAGATCGCATGGTCCGCAGAAGATGACGTGGCTCCCAGACCCATCCGCACGACGACGTGAGAGAGGGACCAGAGATGCCCACGAGTACAACGATGAAGAGATGGTCGAGGCGCCGGACGGCGCTCCTGGCGGCCGCGTTGACGATCGGGCTGTCGGCTCCGGCCGCTGCGGCGCCCGCGCCGGCGTCCGAGCCGCCCACCGGGCCCGACGCCGCAGCCGCGCCCGCAGCCGACGCCACCGCCACCGCCACCGCCACCGCCACCGCCACCGCCGAAGGCGACCACGCCGCCTACTTCTTCCCCTACTTCACCGGCGAGTCCACCGCCGACGGCGAGACCATCTCGTTCGCCGTCTCGAACGGCCCCGACCCGCTCGAGTGGACCACGCTGAACGGCGGCGAGCCGGTGCTCACCTCCACGCTCGGCACCGAGGGCCTGCGCGACCCGTTCCTGATCAGGGGCGACGACGGCACGTACTACCTGCTCGCGACGGACCTGAAGATGCACGGGGGCGGCAGCTTCGGCGACGCCCAGGAGACCGGCAGCCGCTCGCTCATGGTCTGGGAGTCCACGGACCTGGTGAACTGGGGCGAGCAGCGCGAGATCGCGCTGGCTCCCGAGAACGCCGGCAACCTGTGGGCGCCCGAGGCGTACTGGGACGAGGCGGCCGGCGAGTTCGTCGTCTACTGGGCCTCCGCCCTGTACCCCGCCGACGTCCCGCCCGCCGAGCGCGACATCCGCACGTCGTACCAGCGCATGATGTACGCGACCACCACGGACTTCGAGACCTTCTCGGAGCCCCAGGTGTGGATCGACGAGCCGCAGGGTGACGGCCTCGGCATGATCGACTCCACGGTCCAGGAGGAGGACGGCGTCTACTACCGCCTCACCAAGGACGAGTCGTACATGGGGATGCGGCAGGAGTCGTCCACCGACCTGCGGCGCACCCAGGGCGTGACCGAGGGCGACGGCTGGGACCTCATCAAGGAACGCGTCGGGTTCGGGCAGCCGAACCCCTGGGGCGGCACGTTCACCGGGGGCGAGGGGCCCACGCTGTTCCCGTCGCTCACCGACGACCGGTGGTTCCTGCTGCAGGACCAGCCGAGCTACCACGGCGGCCAGGGCTACATGCTCTTCGAGTCCGACGACCTGAGCAGCGGCGAGTGGACGGCCAACCTCGACGCGACTCTCCCGGCCAGCCCCCGGCACGGCACCGTCCTGCCGATCACCGCAGAGGAGCAGGCCGCACTGCTGGCGGCATACCCGCCCGCGGAGACCCCGGTGCAGGAGCACACGCTCGACGTCGACGCCGCCGCGGCGGGCACCGAGATGAGCGACGACCTGTACGGCGTCTTCTACGAGGACATCAACTACGCGGCCGACGGCGGCCTGTACGCCGAGCTGGTCCGCAACCGGTCCTTCGAGTTCGCGCCGACGGACAACGCGAGCTTCACCGGCATGACCGGATGGGACGTGGTGCAGCGGGGGAGTGCGGGCTCCGCCGAGGTGGAGTCCGAGCGGAGCGAGTGGCTCAACGACTCGAACCGGGCCTACCTGACCGTCGACGCCGACGGCCCCGGCGTCGGCGTGCGCAACGCGAGCTACAACGAGGGCTTCGCCGTCGAGCAGGGCAAGAAGTACGACTTCTCGGTGTTCGCGCGGGCCGAGCGCAAGCAGCGCCTCACGGTCAGCCTGGAATCGGTGGACGGTGCCACGACCTACGCCTCCACCACGATCAACGTCAACGGCAGCGACCGGTGGAAGAAGCACACGGCGAAGCTGACGGCGCACGGCACCGTGAACGACGCCCGCCTCGTGGTCACGGGCGGCGCGGCCGGCACGCTGCGCCTGGACATGGTCTCCCTGTTCCCGCGCGACACCTGGGACGGACCGGTCAACGGCCGCTCGGTGCTGCGCGCCGACCTCGCGCAGAAGGTCGCCGACCTGGAGCCGTCCTTCCTGCGGTTCCCCGGCGGTTGCGTCACCAACGTGGGTACGTTCGACACGTACCTGGAGTCGGACGGCGCGGACCGCCGTCGGACGTACCAGTGGAAGGAGACCATCGGGCCGGTCGAGGAGCGCCCGACCAACTGGAACTTCTGGGGCTACAACCAGACCTACGGCCTGGGCTACCTCGAGTACTTCGAGTTCGCCGAGGACCTGGGCGCCACGCCGCTGCCCGTGCTGTCGGTCGGCGCCAACGGCTGCGGCAGCACCATCCCCGAGATGACCGACGACGCCACCATCGACCGCTGGGTGCAGGACACCGTCGACCTCATCGAGTTCGCCAACGGGTCCGTGGACACCGAGTGGGGCGCCAAGCGCGCCGCACTGGGGCACCCGGAGCCGTTCGACATGAAGTACATCGGCCTGGGCAACGAGGAGAACACCGACACCTTCCAGGCCAACTTTCCCCGGTTCCGGGACGCCGTCGAGGCGGCCCACCCGGACGTCACGGTGATCTCCAACTCCGGCCCGGACGACGCAGGTGCCCGGTTCGACGAGCTCTGGGACTTCAACCGTGAGCAGGGCGTCGCGATGGTCGACGAGCACTACTACAACGACCCGTCGTGGTTCCTGTCGAACACGGAGCGGTACGACTCGTACGACCGCGAGGGCCCGCACGTGTTCCTCGGCGAGTACGCCTCACGGGGCAACGCCTGGTTCAACTCGCTGTCCGAGGCCGCGTACATGACCGGGATCGAGCGCAACGCCGACCTGGTGGAGCTTGCCTCCTACGCGCCGATGTTCGCCAACGAGGACTACGTCCAGTGGTCCCCGGACCTCATGTGGTTCGACAACGACGAGTCGTGGGGCTCGACGTCGTACTACACGCAGCAGATGTTCATGACGAACACCGGCGACCAGGTGGTCCCGTCCACGCACGACGGTCCTGAGGAGACGCCGGAGGACCTCTCGGGCGGCGTCTTCCTGTCGACCTGGAACACCCAGGCCGCGTACGACGACGTGACGGTGACCGACAACGAGTCCGGCGAGGTGCTCTTCTCCGACTCCTTCGACGACGGGTCGCAGTGGGACCCGAAGGCGGGTTCGTGGGCCGTGTCCGACGGCGAGTACGTGCAGTCGGCGGGCAATGTCACCGACGCCCGCTCGATCATCGCCGACGCGTACACGAAGGACTGGGACAACTACACCCTGGAGCTCGACGCCCGAAAGCTGGGCGGCAGCGAGGCGTTCCTCGTCGGGTTCGCCGCAGGCGGCCAGGACGACTTCTACTGGTGGAACCTCGGCGGGTGGAACAACACGCGGCAGGCGCTGCAACGGGCCGACAACAGCTCGGCGAACGAGGTGGCGGCGGTCGAGGGGCACTCCCTGGAGACGGGCCGGGACTACCACGTGAAGGTCGTGGTGTCCGGGCGGAC
>NZ_JBEZZF010000124.1:0-7348 GCF_040639055.1 Promicromonospora sp. NPDC023987
TGGTGTGCCGCCTTTGTCTCGCGGTGGGTGGTTATTATTCTGGTCTCGACAGGCTCGACCAACGGGGCAGGCCCGACCACCGGCACGGCCGGGTCAGGCCAGCGACACCAGCTCCGCGTACTCGTCGCTCCAGAGGTCCTCGTCGCCGTCGGGCAGCAGCAGCACGCGCTCGGGCTCCAGCGCCTCCACGGCGCCGTCGTCGTGCGTCACCATCACTACCGCGCCCTCGTACGTCTTGAGCGCGCCCAGGATCTCGGCGCGCGACGCCGGGTCGAGGTTGTTGGTGGGCTCGTCGAGCAGCAGCACGTTCGCACCGGACACGACGATCGTCGCGAGCGCGAGCCGCGTCTTCTCGCCGCCGGACAGCACGTTGGTCGGCT
Organism: Promicromonospora sp. NPDC023987; assembly: GCF_040639055.1. Lineage (NCBI taxonomy): Bacteria > Bacillati > Actinomycetota > Actinomycetes > Micrococcales > Promicromonosporaceae > Promicromonospora > Promicromonospora sp. NPDC023987. The sequence goes on from NZ_JBEZZF010000124.1 coordinate 381, forward strand.
TGTAGGCGTCGTCCCCGCTGAACAGGAACGAGCCCAGCACGGACCGCACCTGCGTGTCCGTGAGGTCGGGCGCGGCGTGCCGCAGGTTCTCCACGACCGTCACGTCCATGTCGAGCGTGTCGTGCTCCTGCGCGTAGTAGCCGAGCTTGAGCCCGTGCCCGGGCACCACCTCGCCGGTGTCGGCCGCCTCGACGCCCGCGAGGATGCGCAGCAGGGTCGTCTTGCCGGCACCGTTGAAGCCCAGGATGACGACGCGGGACCCGCGGTCGATCGCCAGGTCCACCCCGGCGAACACCTCCTGGGACCCGTACGCCTTCGAGAGCCCGTTGGCGGTCAGCGGCGTGCGTCCGCAGGGCGCCGGCGTCGGGAAGCGCAGGTTGGCCACGCGGTCGGAGACGCGTTCGGCCTCGAGCCCGCCGAGCATCTTCTCGGCGCGCTTGATCATGTTCTGCGCGGCCGTCGCCTTGGTCGCCTTGGCGCGCATCTTCTCGGCCTGGGCGAGCAGCGTGCCCGCCTTCTTCTCGGCGTTGGCCCGCTCTCGCCGACGACGCCGCTCGTCCGTCTCGCGCTGTTCGAGGTAGGCGTCCCAGCCCAGGTTGTACTGGTCGAGCTCGCCCCGGTTCGCGTCCAGGTGGAACACCTTGTTCACGGTGGCGCGCAGCAGGTCGGTGTTGTGGCTGATCACGATGAACCCGCCGCTGTACGCCCGCAGGTAGTCGCGCAGCCAGATGATGGAGTCGGCGTCGAGGTGGTTGGTTGGCTCGTCCAGCAGCAGCGTCTCGACGCCGCTGAACAGGATGCGCGCCAGCTCGATGCGACGGCGCTGACCACCGGAGAGCGTGCCCAGCGGCTGCGCCAGGACCTTCTCGTCCAGGCCCAGGTTCGCCGTGATGATCTGCGCCTCGGACTCGGCGGAGTACCCGCCGGCGGCCAGGAAGCGCGACTCCAGCTTCGGGTAGCGCTCCATCGCCGCGTTCTGCGTCGCCTCGTCGAGGGACGCCATCTCGCCCTCGGCCTGGCGCATCTTGGCGATGACCTTGTCGAGTCCGCGTGCGGACAGCACCCGGTCCATCGCGAGGATCTCCAGGTCGCCGGTCCGCGGGTCCTGCGGCAGGTAGCCGATGTCGGTGCCGCGCACGATCTGCCCGCCCGTCGGCTGGGTCTCCCCCGCGAGGGTCTTGGTCAGCGTGGTCTTGCCGGCACCGTTACGGCCGACCAGACCGATCCGGTCGCCCGAGGCGACCCGGAAGTTCGCCTCGCTCAGCAGCACGCGCGCGCCGACGCGCAGCTCGACGCCATGGGCAGTGATCACGCAGACGGTCCTCACAGTTGGGGGTGGTGTTCGATCGTTCGGCCCACAGCGGCGGGGGCCGGTCCAGTCTAGTGCCCATCGTCCAGGGATTACGGTGCGTTGCCTCACGTCGGAGCGAGCCGCCCGCACGCCGGCCGAGCCCGGCCGAGCCCGGCCGAGCCCGGCCAGGCACCGGGGCGACCCCAGCACGGTGCACGGCATCACCGGCGTGTCGCGTGCATCGTGTTGGGGTCGTCTCCTGGGCCACGCACGGCTCCTGGACGGAACCGGTCGGCCGACGGTACCTTTTCGCCTGGTACTACGTTGTACCAGGCTACTTCGTCGTCAAGGCGCGCCGGGTCCCGTCATCGAGGACGTTCCCCGTCGCCCGAAGGGATGAGAACCCCATGCAGATCCGGTTTGTCGCCGTCCTCGCCTCGCTCGCACTGGCCCTGGGCGCCAGCGCGCTGCCCGACGCCGGTGGTGCCGCACCAGCAGCGGCCGCCCCACCGCCGTCCGACAGCGGGAGCCCGCCCGGCACCACCTTCACCAACCCGATCACCGAACCGTTCGCCGACACCTACGCCGACCCCGCGGTGATCCGCGGCAAGGACGGCTGGTGGTACCTGTACGCGACGAGCGACCCGCTGGTGTCGGGTGGGCCCTTCGGGAACATGCACGTGGCCAAGTCCCGGGACCTGGAGACGTGGGAGTACGTGGACACGATCTTCGACGAGGAGAACCGGCCGGCCTGGGCCGCGAGCGCCTCGTACTTCTGGGCGCCGGACATCCGCTACGTGGACGGCGAGTACGTCATGTACTACACGGTGACGGACACGGAGGCGAACCCTGATCCGTGGGACTACACGATCGGGGTGGCGACGGCGCCGACGCCGACGGGGCCGTGGACCGACTCCGGCGGGCCGGTGCTGGACCCGCGGCCGGCGGGCGGCGACTCGTACCTGAACACGATCGACCCGGCACTGTTCGCGGACGACGACGGGACGCGCTACCTGTACTTCGGGGGCTTCAACGGCGGCATCTGGGTCACTGAGCTGGACGAGACGGGGACCCGGGCGGTGGGTGAGCCCACGCGGGTGACCGTGGCGGACCGGTACGAGGGCGCGTTCGTGGTGAAGCGGGACGGCTGGTACTACCTGATGGGGTCGTCGGCGAACTGCTGTGCCGGTCCGGTCACGGGGTACAGCGTGTACACGGGGCGGTCGCGGTCGCCGCTGGGCCCGTTCACGGACCACGAGGGCGTGAGCCTGAACGAGTCCCGGGTGGGTGGCACGCAGGTCCTGGCGCAGAACGGCAACCGGTGGATCGGGGTGGGGCACCACGCGGTGCTGACCGACGCCGCCGGGCAGGACTGGATGCTGTACCACGCGATCGACAAGGACGAGGCGTGGCTGAACGAGCCCGGCGGCGTGAACCGGCGGCCCACGCTGATCGACCGGATGGACTGGATCGACGGGTGGCCGGTGGTCAACGCGGGCGCGGGGCCCAGCGAGGGTCCGCAGCCGGGGCCGGTGGCCGCGAGCGGGCTCGGCATCGTGAGTGACGACCCGGCGTCGGGGCACGGGCTCCGACGGGAGGCGGGCACGCTCGCCGTCGGCTCCGACGAGTCGGGCGACGCGGGCGCGATCGCGCGGCTGGTTCCGGACTGGCGGCGTGCCGCGGTGGCGCGGACGGCGCCCGTCTCGCGCGACGTGCGGGTCGAGGCGGACGTGCGGCTGCCCGACGCGGACGGGTCGCTCACGGTCGCCGTCGGCGGTCGGTCCGGCCGGTCCGGCATGTCCGGCCGGTCCGAGGTGTCGGTGCGGCTGGACGCGGAGGCGCGCGAGCTCGTCGTCGGGCAGGGACGTCAGGTGCGGCGCGCGGACGTGCCCGCGAACGTGGACCTGACCTCGTGGCACGTGCTGACCGTCGAGGCGCGCGACGGCGTGGTCGACGCGCGGCTGTCCTCGAGCGGCCTGGGCGACGTGGACGCCGAGGTGCGGTTCGAGCCGCGTCGCGACCTGCCCCGGCGGGCGCCCGTCCGCCTGACGGCCGACGGCGGTGAGGCGCAGCTCGACAACCTGACCGTCGTGGCGGCGCACGACCCGGTGACCGAGCGCGTCGCCGAGCCGCAGGCCGGCGCCGTCACGTTCGCCGAGGAGTTCGACGGCGAGCTGGACGCGGGGTGGCGGTGGCTGCACGACCCGGCCGCCGTCGAGGTCAAGGACGGCGCGCTGGAGTGGCCGCTGACCGGGCACGACCTGGTGGGGGCCACCAACGACGCACCGGCGCTGCTGCGCGACGCGCCGGACGGTGACTTCGTGCTGGAGGCCACCGTGCACCTGCCGCTGGGCGAGGACACGGTGCGCAACTATCAGCAGGCGGGCCTGCTGGTGCACGCGGGCGACGACGACTTCCTGCGGCTCGCGCCGGTGTCGATCTGGCAGACCCGCCAGGTCGAGTTCAGCAAGGAGCTCACGGCCGACGGCCGCACCTGGTTCGGCGGCCACGTCTCCGGGCCGGTCGACGACCGCATGCACCTGCGCCTGTTCCACACCACGGACCCGGCCACCGGTGAGCACGAGTACCGTGCGGCGTCCTCGCGGGACGGCGAGAGCTGGCGCTTCGGCGCCACCTGGACGCTCCCTGCGGGCACGGATCCGGAGGTAGGCATCTACGCGGGCGGCGGCGCCACCCCGGCAACAACGGCAACCTTCGAGAAGGTACTCCTCCGCGAGATCGACTGATCCACCCGTTGAGTGCGTGATATTCGCCCTCCCGGAACGATTCGACACGGCAAATATCACGCACTCAACGGAGCCGGGGGTGTCAGGATGCGGGCATGCCCGCATCCGCTTCCATGTCCTGGAGGGGCGGGGGCGTGCGTCGTGCTGGCGGCGGGCTGGTGGCGCTGAGCCTCGCGACGTTCGTCGCCGTCACCACCGAACTGGCCCCCGTGGGCCTCCTCCCCCTGATCAGCGACGGCCTGGCCGTCTCCGAGCCGCTCACCGGGCTGCTGGTCACGGCGTACGCGTTCATGGTCGCCGCGCTGGCGCTGCCCCTGACCCTGGCGACCCGCCGGCTGCCGCGCAAGGCGCTCCTGGTCGGCGCCCTGGCCATCTACACGGTGAGCAACGTGATCGTCGCGCTCGCGCCCACGTTCGCCGTCGTCGCCGGGGCCCGGGCGCTGGGCGGCGCCTCGCACGCCGTCTTCGCCTCGGTCACCATCGGGTATGCCGCCCGTCTCGTGCGTCCGCACCTCGCCGGGCGGGCGCTGGGACTCGTCACGCTGGGGGCGTCGACCGGGTTCGCGCTCGGCGTGCCGCTGTCCACTGCGCTCGGGGCGGCGGTCGGCTGGCGCACGACCTTCCTCGTCCTGACCGGGGTGTGCGCGCTCGCCTGCGTGCTGACCGCGGCGCTGCTGCCGTCCGTCCCGGCCGGCGGGGCTCCCCCGGCCGACGGCGCCCGCGTCGCCCGCCGCACCGCGCTGGCGACCGTCGCCTCGGCGAACGCGCTGGTCTACCTCGGCCACTACTCGGTCTACACGTATATCTCGGTGCTGCTCCTGGCCGCGGGGATCGCGACGGCTGCCCTCGGACCCGCTCTGCTGCTCATCGGGGCGCTCCGCCTCGTCGGTGCCGCGTTCGCCGCCGCCCGGCTCGATGTCCGGCCCCGGCAGACCACGGTCATCACCCTCGCCGTCGTCGCCGGCGGGATCCTGGCGGTCGGCCTCGCCTTCCCCGGCACGGTCGGCACGCTCGCCGCCGCCGCGATGTGGAGCATCGGGTTCGGCGCGGTAGCCGCCGTCTTCCAGACGGCGGCCATCCGGACGCGCGGGGCCTCGCCCGACGTCGTCGGGGCGCTGGTCAACTCCACCGCCAACATCGGCATCGGCGGCGGCGCGGCGCTGGGGGCGCTGATGCTCGACGGCGCAGGGGCCGCCGCCGTGCCTTACGCCGGGGTGGTGCTCGTCGTCGCGGCGCTGGTCGTGGTGCTGCTCGCCCGCCGGGCATTCCCGGCGACGCCGGCCTGAGCCGGCCGCGCGCTATCCGCCGGGTAGGCGGCGCACCCGCCGGGCGGGCCGCGACGTAGGTCGTCTTCGGCCTATCACCTTGCTAACGAGGCTCGTCCGGTCTGGGATGGAGACCATGGCGACACCGCACGTACGGCCGACCTGGCAGCCCGGGGACGTTCGGGAGGCCGCCGGCGGGCTGTTCGCCCTGGCGCTCGCCACGTTCGTCGCCATCACCACCGAGCTGGTCCCGGTGGGTCTGCTTCCCCTGATCAGCGACGACCTCGGCGTCTCAGAGGGCGTCGCGGGACTGCTCGTCACCGCCTACGCGTTCATGGTCGCTGTGCTCGCCGTCCCCCTGACGACGGTCACGCGCAAGCTGCCCCGCAAGACGTTGCTGCTCACCGCCCTCGGCGTCTACGTCCTGAGCAACGTGATCGTCGCGGTCGCGCCAACGTTCGCGCTCGTCGCCACGGCCCGGGCGCTGGGCGGCGCGTCGCACGCCGTCTTCTTCTCCGTGAGCATCGGGTACGCGTCGCGCCTGGTGCGCGCGCATCTGGCGGGCCGCGCGCTGGCGCTGGTCACCCTGGGCGCGTCGGCCGGGTTCGTGCTCGGTGTGCCGCTGACGACGGCGCTCGGCACCGCCGTCGGCTGGCGCGCCGCCTTCCTGGTGCTGGCCGGAGCGTGCGTGCTCGCCGGGGTGCTCACGGCGCTGCTGCTGCCGTCGGTCCCGGGTGGTGGCACTCCCCCGGACGACGCCGCCCGCGGCGCCCGCCGCACCGCCCTGGCCAAGGTCACGACGGCGAACGCGCTCGCCTACCTCGGCCACTACACCGTCTACACGTACGTGTCGGTGCTGCTGCTGGCCGCCGGGCTCGCCACGGCGGCGCTCGGCCCCGCGCTGCTGCTGATCGGTGCCCTCGGCCTCATCGGCGCGGCCTTCGCCGCCGCCCGGCTCGACGTGCGCCCCCGGCAGACCACCGTCATCACCCTGGTCGTCGTCACCGGCGGGATCCTGGCACTCGGGCTCGCGTTCCCCGGCACGGCGGGCACGCTCGCGGCGGCAGCGGTGTGGAGCATCGGCTTCGGCGCCGTCGCCGCCGTCTTCCAGGCTGCGGCCATCCGGACGCGCGGGGCCTCGCCCGACGTCGTAGGCGCGCTGGTCAACTCCACCGCCAACATCGGCATCGGCGGCGGCGCGGCCCTCGGGGCGCTCGTGCTCGACGGCGCCGGGTTCGCCGCCGTGCCGTACACCGGGGCGGTGATCGTCGTCGCGGCGCTGGTGGTGGTGCTGGTGGCGCGGCGGGCGTTCCCGGCGACGCAGGACTGAGGTGGGCCAGGCCGGGCGGGGTCAGGGCCGGGGGTTGGGCCGGGCGGGGGGTCACGGCCGGGTGCGGGGTCAGGGCCGGGCGGGGTGTGGTCGGCAGTTCATCAGGTAATCGGTAGCCCGAGTTGCCGATCATGCGACCAATTACCGACCTCTCGAGCTCGGGGCCGACTAGGGGCCGCTCGGGGCGGGTGGAGCCGGCCCGGGGCCGGGTCGGGTGGAGTGATCGGCAATTCGTCAGGTCTTGGGCTTTCCCGTGGTCCCCGACGTGTACAGGATGTAGAGCGGGTCGGTCGCCGCGACCTCGGCGCACGGCGCCGGATTGGTCCGCCCGGCCT
>NZ_JBEZZF010000125.1:0-7339 GCF_040639055.1 Promicromonospora sp. NPDC023987
TGTGAGTGGAGTTCTCTCGTGTGCTCTTCCTATCTTATTGCTGTTGGGCACGGTTCCGACGTCGAAACCGTGCCCAACAGCATTCTGGAGGCGGACCTCGTCAGCCTTGTCCGCTCGCGGACGGGCTAGCCGCAGAACTCGTTCAGCTCGAAGTCGTGCACCACCGTCTGCCCCTTGATGATGCGTGCGGACTTCATCTCCGGCGGGTACCCGTTCGCTGAGCCGAGCAGCGTCAGCCGGTTGTTCGAGACCCCCATCCAGCGCGCGTACTCACCCTCGGGGCCGGTCACGAGCGTGACGTCGTACTCCGACCCGTCGATGACCACGAACGCACCCTCGAGCGGGACCGTCTCGTCGGCACAGGTGGCTCCCGTCACCGTGCCGGCGATCTTGCCCCAGTTCGCCGGCGGGGTGACCGACAGCGACACCTGCACCCGCGGCTCGTCGTACGGCGTGCTGCCGTTGGCCACGACGGCCGAGGTGTAGGTCCCGGGCTGGTCCACGCGGCTGCTGTCCAGGTCGACGTGCACCTTGGTGGACTTGCCCGGCTCCAGCGTGAACGCCGGCGGCTGGACGTCGAGCCACGGCACGTCGACCGTGGTCTCACCGGTCACGTTCAGCACCGTGTGCATGTCGGGGAAGCCGAGCTCCTCGACGGCGGTGGGCTCGGGGGTGCCGCACTCCTCGGAGGCGAGGTACGACGGCGCCGTCTCCGGCTCGGCGTTGGAGCCGATGAAGAACTCGCCGGAGCTGACGACCTCGACCACGAGCGTGCCGGACGCCGTGCCCGTGACCGGCACGTCCACCATCGTGAGCTCCTGTGCCTCCAGGGTCACGTCGGCCGTGCCGATCTCGGTCATGTTCTCGTACACGAAGTCCCCGTCGAGCTCGTACAGGTTGACCGTCACGGCAGTGTCCGCCGCGGCCGTCTCGACCCCGAAGGACACGTTCGTCACGGCGAGCTCGCCCTCGATCTCGAAGTCCTCCAGCGTGAAGGTGCGCAGCCACTGCGTCTGGCTCCCCACGCAGGCCACCGAGTTGCCCAGGGTGATGTCCTGCGACGAGGAGTGGGTGATCGTGGTGCCCTCCGCCAGCAGGGACGGCGGGGCCGACGGCGTCACGGTCTTCCCGGGACGCTTGCCGTTCCGGGCCAGGCCGTCGCCGTCGTCCGCGGCGGCCGTACCGCGCGCACTCTCGGCGTCCGACGTCGACGCCGTGCTCACCTCGGTCACGTCCCCCGTGGCACCCTTGATGACGCCGCTGGCGGACGCCGACCCGAGGATCTCGAAGTCGGACGACGCCGGAGCCACCTCGACGTCCGCGGGCGCCGTGCCCTCGTTCGTCACGGTGAACGTCCCGGACCTGCTGCCGCCCAGCCGCACCTGCTCCGACAGGTCCTCCGGGGAGACGGTGAGCAGCGGGGCCGCCAGCTCGACGTCCTGCCGCGTGATCTCGTCGGCGACGACGGTCACCGCAGCTTCGGTGCCCGTGTAGTCGTCGGCCGCGTAGGCGATCTGCTGCTCGCCGGTCTCGGTGGTGAACAGCGAGTAGTACCCGGCGCCGGCGCCCGGGTTCTCCGGGTCGGCGGTCTGCGTGCTGTGGTCGGCACCGGCCGTCACGGTGGCGCTGTTGACGCCGTCACCGTTGTTGAGGTCGTTGACGAACCCGGCGACGAGGCCGCCGTCGACAGGCTCGCACGACCCGACCGAGACGTTGTCGACCTGCCACCACAGGCCGAAGGCGGCGTCGCCGTAGTGGAACCGGATCCGTACGTCGGACTCGCCGCTCGCACCGGGGAGCGTGACGACGGCGCGTCCGAGGGCGTCGGAGGTCTGGTGCAGCACGGTCTCCCAGGTCTCCCCGCCGTCGACGCTGAGGTCCACGTCGGCGAAGTCGTCCAAGGCTCCGTACGACTGGTCGAACGTCAGGAGCGGCGTGTCGAGGCCGGTCAGGTCGTAGGACGGTGAGGTGAGTGTCGTGTCCTGCGTGCCGTCCTCGCCGTAGCCGTCACTGTTGACCTCGGCGAACAGGCCCTCACCTCCGGTCATGTTGCTCGCCTCGAACGCGTCGTCGAACGTCCAGACCTGCTCGGTGCCGGCCAGGTCCTCGACGGTCCAGCCCTCGGGCACGCCACCGGACTCGAACTCCTCGACCCCCGCACCGGCCCCGGTCAGGGCGTAGCCGGGAGCGGTGCACTCGCTGAGCACGGACGGTGCGACGTCGGCGGTCGCCGGTTCGGTGCCCACCTCGACGACCTGCGTGAGCGTCCCGTAGCCGGCCACGGACGGCTCGACCACCAGCGTGTGCGGGGCCGACTGCGGCACCTCGAACGAGTACTCACCCGTGAACGGGTCGGTCCACGCCGAGACGCTCCTCGGGGCACCCTGCACGGAGACCTTGGCGTCGAGCGGCCAGCCGTGCCCGGAGCCATCGGTGACGGTGCCGCTCACGGTGGTGGTCGGCGCGGCCTCCAGGGAGATGTCCAGCGCGGCGGTCTCGCCCTCGACGACGTCGGCCTGCGCCGTCGCGTCGAGGAAGCCGAAGGCGGAGACGGTCAGCTCGTGCGAGCCCTCCTCCAGGCCCAGGCGGTAGGCGCCGTCGGCGTCGGTGGTGTCGGAGCGCTCACCCGCCGTGACGCGTGCGCCGGCGACGGGCTCGCCGTCCGGCCCGGTGACCGTCCCCGCGACGAAGCCGTAGCCGTCGATCGGCGCGCTCGCGACCAGGGCGGGTACGTCCAGCTTGCCCTCGCCCCATACGTTGTTGTCCTCGGGGGTGCCGCCGCAGGTGTCGTCGGCCACGTCCGCGGACGTCTGGTTCAGGAGCTCCTCGGTGGCCTCGATGTCGCCGACCAGGACCGGTGCGGCGCTCCACAGCAGTGCGACCGCGCCCGCCAGGTGCGGGGACGCCATGGACGTGCCGCTGAACACCGCGTAGTCGCCGCCCGGTACGGAGGACCGCACCTCGTCACCGGGCGCTGCCAGGTTCGGCTTGGTCTCGCCGTCCGCGCCCGGTCCGCGCGAGGAGAACTCGGCGATGTCGCCGCTCTCCCCGAACGCGCCGGCCGCGTAGGTGTCCACGTTCGCCCCGGGGGACGACGTCGACTGGCAGCCCGCCTCGCCCGCGTTGCCCGCCGCCCACGCGCCGAAGATGCCCGCGGCCTCCCAGGCGGCGATCTCCTCGGACATGAAGTCGTCGATGACCCCTGGCGCCTGCTGGCCCCACGAGTTGTTCACGATGTGCGGGCGCTGAGCCGGGTCGGGGTCCGAGCCGTCGGCCCGCGTCGGCGCGAGGATCCACTGGCCGGAGGCGAGCAGGTCGGCGTCCGAGCAGCTGGCGCAGCCGTTGGCCGCGATCCAGTCGGCGTCCGGTGCGACGCCGATCTGGTTGCCCTCGCCGTCGTCGCCCACCATGGTGCCCATGACGTGCGTGCCGTGGGCGTCGCCGTCGCAGGGCGCGCCGTCGCAGGCGCCGCTGGCGTCGAACCAGTTGTAGTCGTTGTTCAGGCCCTCCTCGCCCAGGTAGCCGCGGTAGTGCTGCAGCAGCGCCGGGTGCTCGACGTCGACGCCGGAGTCGATGTTGGCCACGGTGATGCCCTCACCCGTGTACCCCTGGTCCCACACCTCCGGGGCGCCGATGGCGTCGAGGCCCCACTCGGTGGCGAGCGGCGTGTTGTCGGTCGGAGCCTTGCGCTCGACCGGCTCGATGGGCTGGGCGGTGAACCGCTCGTGGACCTGCTTCACCTCGCTGCTGGCGGCCACCTGCTTCGCGAGCTCCGCCGTGCCGTCCTGGACGAGGATCGCGTTGCTGATCCAGTAGGACTCGTGGTCCACGCCCTTGGCCTCGAGGTCGGCGACGACGTCGGCCTGTGCTGCCTTCGCGGTGCTGGTCAGGGCGTCGTAGACGTACTGGCCACGCTCTGCCCAGTCGGCGATGTCCTCGGCCGGCTCCAGGTCCGGCGTGTCGGCGAACCGGATCCAGAAGTCGGCGGACTCCTTGGTGTCGAGCCGGGCCAGCACGGCGGGCGTGATCTTGTCCGCCGCGCGCTCCGGGACGTCGGTGGCGACGGCGGGTGGTGTGTCGGCAGGGGTCGACGTACTCGCGAGTGCAGGTGTCACGCTCACCGCTGTTGCCAAGAGCGCGCCGACCGCTGCGAGAGCGATCGGCGCGCGCCGACGTGGCATGCGACTGTGCATTGTTGCCTCCGGGGTGCAAGCGCCCCGACCAGGGGCGCGACCACTGGCCCACGAGCTGTGTGCCAGGTCACACTCTGGAGACAGCAGGTGAAATGTGCAACCAAAGTCGCCGTATAACCCGGTGGTGGTCCGCTTCGAGAACGCACTTGGGCACGTTTCCAGGCCCGGAAGCGTGCCCAAGCGCATTCTCGAGGCGGACCCGCTCGCGACCCGCCCGGCGGGGCCCGGAATGCGGCGCGTCGTCCGCGGTGTTGGCCCGGCATGGACTTCAATCAGCAGATCATCGACACCTTCCGGGCCAACGGCGGAGAAGTCACGGAGCCGATCCAGTTCGGCAAGGCCCTCGTGCTCGTGCACGTGCCGCGCAAGGACGGCAGCATCCGAATCGCGCCCCTCGCGGCGATCCACGACGACGGCGCCTGGCACATCGTCGGGTCGGCCGGCGGCTCGCCCAAGAATCCCGCGTGGGTCTACGGCCTGCGCCGCGCCGAGCAGGTGGACATCGAGGTTCCCGGCGAGCCCGTCACGACGGTGCGCACCAAGGTCGAGGAGCTCACCGGGGACGAGCGCGACACGATGTGGGAGCGCTTCAAGGCGTTCTCGGGCGGCTTCGCCGACTACGAGAAGACGGCGGAGGGTCGTGTCTTTCCGATCTTCCGGCTGGTGGGCTGACATCCTTCGGAGCGGCCGGCGATCGCCGGCCGCTCCGCGTTCCGCCCGGCGACGGGCGGCCGACCCGAGGAGGGGCCCCATCGCCCGTCATCAGCGAGTACTGGTCACCGGCGCCGCTGGGCGCATCGGCCGCGGGGTCCTCGACGTCCTCGCCCGGGAGTCGGTGGCAGCCACCGCGCTCGTCCTGGAGGATCCGGGAGATCTCCGCGCCGACCGCGTGGTCGTGGGCGACGCCAGGTCACCGGACGTGGTCGCGCACGCGATGGACGGGGCCGACGGCGTCATCCATCTCGCCGCCATCCCGACGCCCATCGACGACCCGCCGGAGGTCGTCTTCGGGACCAACACCCTGTCGACCTTCACCGTGCTCGACGCGGCGGGACGAGCCGGCGTCCGCCGTGCGGTGATCGCGAGCAGCCAGGCCGCCTCCGGCATCCCGTTCGCGGCTCACGCGCAGCACCCGGTCCACGTGCCGGTCGACAACGACACCCCGGACCAGGCCGCCGACCCGTACGCGCTGTCCAAACGGGTGGACGAGCTGACGGCGGACGCGATGGCCCGGCGGTACGGGATGGCCGTCGTCGCGCTGCGGTTCCCGTTCGTCGGCGGCATGGACGAACGGCTGCGCGACCACGCGGACGACGTCGCGCGGGACCCTGCGCTCGGTGCCCGGAGCCTGTGGGCGTACCTGGAGACCCGGGACGCCGCGGAGGCAGCCTGGCTCGCGCTCGGGTGCCCCGCCCACGGCGCCGTCGTGATCCACGTCGCGGCGCCCGAGACGCTGGTGCCCGTGCCCACGCTCGACCTCCTGCGGCGGTACCACCCGAGCACCCCGGTGCGCCGGCCGATCGAGGGGCGCGCGGTGCCCTACGACCTCACGGCCGCCGAGCAGGTGCTCGGCTTCCGCGCCCGGCATCACGTGGTCGGGACCCCGTAGGGCCGGCCGGCCCCGCCCAGGATGCGGGCGCCCGGGCACGCGCACCTCAGGTCTGTGTCGACTCCACCGGCACGCGCTCGACGCCGTCGACCAGGGGCGTCACCCGCCGTCCGAGGGCAAGCGCCACCGCCACGATCCCGAGGCAGCCGGCCACCATCACGCCGATGAACCCGCCGGCCCATCCACGCTCCAGCAGCAGGCCCGCGACCACGGGACCGGCGATGGTGCCGCCCTGGAACGCGCCCGAGCCGATCGCGTTGTACCGGCCGCGCAGGTGCGCCGGCGCCATCTCGTTCGTCAGGGCGGGCAGGGCGGACTGCATCAGGGTCTCCCCCAGCCCGAAGAAGGCGTGGAACACGAGGACGATGACGACGGCCGCCGTGCCGCCGGGCACCAGCCCCGCGACGCCCAGCAGGAGCCACGCCACCACCCACACCACGGCCATCAGCGCGAGCGCCCGCGTGCGACGCCGTCCGCGGACCCGGTTCATCACCCAGAACTGCAGCGCCACGATCACTACCGTGTTGACCACGAACGCGAAGCCGATCGCGCGGGTCGACACCTCGGCCACGAGCCGGGCGAAAGCGGGGAAGCCACCCTCCATCTGCCCGTATCCCACGAAGGCCGCGAGCAGCCCGAGCGCGGAGAGCCAGAGCACCTCGGGCCGGCGCAGGATGGCGAGGTAGCCCACCGCCGCGCCTGCGTCGTCCGGCCGGTCGACGCGCCCGTGCAGGTGCCGCAGCGGCACCAGGAGCACGACGACGGGGAGGAGGAACGTGGCCGCGTTGACCAGGAACGCCATGACGAAGGTGCCGGGCCGTTCGACGTCGACCACGAGCCCGCCCACCACGCCGCCCACACCGACGCCGAGGTTGAGCAGCGCGAAGTTCACGCCGTAGTACCGCTGCCGCAGGTCGCCCTCGACGACCGTGGCGACGAGCGCGTTGACCGAGGGCCAGCCGACGCCGAGCTGCACGCCGAAGAGCGCCAGCCCGAGCGCGGCCACCGCCGGGACGGTGGCGAACGCGAGCACCGTGTACCCCGCGACCGCGAAGAACAGGCCGGTGAGCATGATCCGCCGGGCGCCGTACCTGTCGACGAGCGCGCCGGCCGGACCGGTCACGAGGAGGCCGACCACGGCGATGAGCCCCATGAGCGTGCCGGACAGCCCGAGGGAGAAGCCCCGCACCTCGTGCAGGTAGATGATCGTGAACGGGAGCGTCAGGCCGCGGCCGAAGAACTGGACCACCACGGTGGAGAGCAGCCAGCGGCCGTCCAGGGGCAGCTCCGACCAGAAGCCGAGGGCGCCGGAGCGTGGGGAGGAGGTCACGACCTGATCCTCGCCCGTGCGTGGCAGGGGCGGAAAGCGGATTTCGGACACTGTGGTGCGCGCGACACCGGCTGGCCGACTCGCCGTACCGGGTCCCGGTCAGCCGGCTGGCCTGCGGCCCTGACACAAGCGGATCGGGTCGGCGGCAGGGATCGCCGTCATCGGCTCGGTGCTGTTCGGGTCGCTCTCGTTCCCGCCAGGCCGCCC